>NZ_DFMZ01000008.1:24692-47342 GCF_002375825.1 Aneurinibacillus sp. UBA3580 | reverse complement strand
TCCCATAAAAGACGGACAGGGACTTTCTCTAAGAGGAGACAGCCCTGTCCAAGAATCAAAAGGTATAGGATGGTATCTAATCGATGGACGGATACTCCCATGATGATCACCACCATGGAAGCGACAATCCGTAAAGGAGGATGATCGATCAAAAATCTCATCGGGTATTTCTCCCCACCAATTTACCAAGTGTCGTAAATAGAAAATAAGTGATAATCACTCCGATGATTCCTGCCAAACTATTAGACACCCAAGAATCCATGAAGGGAATGGTGTAGTCCGGAAAAGGAGAGGCGAGTAAAGCGGTAGCTGTTTCTATGTATCCGGTTTCCTCACCCGCTTTTTCAAAACCATCCGGATGGGATGAAGCAAACAGAGACAAGATCCCGGCAATCAACAAAGAGGCAATCAACCATTTTTTAACTTGTGATTTCATGTGAAGCTCCTCCCTTCATAGCGATCCCAAATGAAGATTTTAAAGCAAACGGTAAAATAACGGCAGTAATGATCCCTTCTCCGATTCCAATGAATGAATGCCAGAAGGCCAAAGATTTTACAGCCAATTCAAGCGATACTACACCGGATAACGCCAATTCAACAGCTCCTACTATGGAAACAATGAAAACTGAAAACCAACTACAAGCAAATACTTTGACAGAGGAAGGAAGATTGATTCGCTCCAATAGCTTATAGATGATGGCTGCAACTCCGGGAGCTACAATTGCCATATTTAGAATATTAGTGCCTAGCGCTGTAATTCCGCCATCTTGAAAAACAATCGCCTGAATGGTCACCACGGTTGACATGATTAAGGTCGCCGGCCAAAAACCAAATAAAATCGCTGCCAATGCTGCGCCAATCAGATGGCCGGAAGTAGCTGCCCCCAGTACAGGGAAATTAATCATTTGCGCGGCAAAAATAAAGGCACTCATGACTCCCATCACTGGAACCGCACGTTGTTCCATTTTTTCCTTTGAATATTTCACACTCTTTGCTAACACAAATCCAGATACCGCGGCTGTGGTGACCCAAACTTTTGGATCTAATATTCCATCTGGAATATGCATGATATCTCCTCCTAATATAATGGTTGCATTGATAAAAAAGGTGGTACTAATTGTTATAAGTGTAACACGACACGGTAGCTAAATAATCTAATATGTTCCTCTATGCAGAACGAAATATATAATGCTGCCCTCCTCTCCAATATAGTGGTGTTAGTTTCTTCTCTAAAAAGCGATTATATTTGTTATTTTTACATTATTCTAATTTTAACAGCGTAACACAACTGTGTAAATAAGTAGCACTAAATGTTTTTTGGCATTTTTATGTTTTTATAATTGTACGCAGTATTTTAATACCGTCATTCGATTTCTAGATCTTTATCTTTTGTTCTTACGCGTATCCTTACCCTCTAGCTTTTTTGGTATAATTATTATTAAGAACACGAGCCTTCAAGAAGCGGGGTTGTTATATGTATCCTCAAGCGTTAATTGATTATCTTGTATACTTCCATGCAGATAGAGACTATTTTGAATGTCATGAAGTACTTGAAGAGTACTGGAAAAGCTTTCACCAAACGGAACGCAGCGATATGTGGGTTGGACTCATTCAGATTGCGGTCGGCCTCTATCATCACCGGCGCGGGAATTTTTCCGGCGCGGCAAAAATGATTGCTGGCGCC
This sequence comes from Aneurinibacillus sp. UBA3580, assembly GCF_002375825.1. NCBI lineage: Bacteria > Bacillati > Bacillota > Bacilli > Caryophanales > Paenibacillaceae > Aneurinibacillus > Aneurinibacillus sp. UBA3580. Next base: position 45,658 of record NZ_DFMZ01000008.1, on the reverse strand, counting down.
ATCAAGCGTTTGAATGTAGAAGAACTGAATCGGTATGGATTTAATGGTCAAGAGTTAATCGATCGTTTAATAGTCAGAAAACAAGAAATTCATGAGGAAAAACCATACAAAGACATGGATCTTCCTATCCAGCTTAACTCGCTGCTTCGTGCATGTGAAAACCGCTGCAGTGAACGGAATGTGCGGTGGTTGTCTCAAAGCGATTTACAAAATGAGTTTCTACTGCATAAGCATAAACTTAGGGATCGCAGCGGTGTACTGGCCGAACGGGAAGCTGAGATTCAGCGTCGTCGTCATACCTCCTCTTAATTATAAAACCACCATGGCATCTCAGCCGCAACCCTGACATGAAAATCATGGGAAGGACGGTTGACTTTTGCGGTACGAGGGAAAATACATTAAAAAATACCCGGACGTTCCAATGGAACAGCCGGGTGGTTTTTACTTAAATTTCTTCCAGTCCAGGTTACTTTCGGCAAGCAACTCCTCGAACGATTTATTTTTCTCTTTCACTTTCTGTTCCGCGATTCTTTTCTCTCGCTCTTCCGCTTTGCGCTTCTCTTCCGCTTCCCGCATCGTACGGGAAGCTTCTTTCAGCTTCTCCAATGCATCTTTATCAATGCGATCACGCAGCGAGACTCCCTGGTCGTTCGCCTGTGCTCCGGATGGGGCCGGTTTCCGTTCTCTTTTCTGTTTCGCCATCTCGCTCTCCCCTTCTTGAAGAATATGGTTTTTTTATCATACCATCAAAAGGGGCGATTGAAAACATTTCATCAACCGCCCCGCTCTTTCTTATCTTCTGTAATTGTTCGCCATGGCGATAAACGTCTGCTCATCTTCGGTCAATCCACAGGCGCCGCACTGGATTCGGCGTGCGCTTCCTTTATACGGCATATGAAACGCATCCAGTGTTTCCTGCTCGTACTCCTGTACCACTTCCCCGTTGTGCGGGTCCATTTTTACATAGCGGGGAACCTGGTCGATAATTGCAAACCGGGTTCGGTTGCTTTTGCAGGCAGGACATAAATACGGTGTTGGCATGATGCTTTCATCTCCTTGTATGAAGTATTATCTTCGCAGTTTTTCCTTCAACAACCCAACCGCATAGGCCAACCCTCTAGCACGGCCGATTTCTTTATATACTTCTTTGCTTTCGGGCCGGTTACTGGCATTTAGTGCGGCCTGGATTTGCTCCTGCTGAATATCGGCGATCAACTTCTCGATCTCCTCCCGCCCCATCATGTTCTTCTATCCTTCCCTTCTTCTTTTTTTTAGCTTGCGACGAACGAGGATTTTTATGCACAGCTTTCCTGTAATTAGAAAAAGGTTCTAGCGGATGTATCTTTCCCATATGAATGAAGAAAAGTGGGCGAACATTCGCTAGATTGATAGGGAGAAAGGAGATCAAATGAACAAGCTTCTACGCGTCATCTGTTTCTTGTTGGGATTGGTGCTGGTGATATGGTTTGGACCCGCAAAAGACGGGGACACCATAGCAAAGGCAGCAAGTGTAAAGGAAACAAGAATCCTTACATATACTTCGTCTGCCCTTACGAAAGCACTGCCGAAAAGCAGTGCCAGACGTTCACCGCTTGCTGCGGCCGTACATAGTGAAAATCTGGACGAGCGGGGGATGTTTACGGGCAAGAATCCACCTGTCCACTACCTGAAAAAGTTCCGCGGTAATATTTCCGCATACACAAACGGTCTTTCAGAGACGGGGAAATCCTCGCGTCACCCCCTTTACGGGATTACGGCCAGCGGCCACCGGACAAAAGTTGGTTACACGGTGGCCGCCGGGCGGCATATCCCGTTCGGTACGGTTCTTTATATTGAAGGGGTTGGCTATCGAACCGTTCATGATCGGGGCGGTGCAATCAAAGGAAACAAGATTGATGTCTTTGTATCGAGCACGAAGCAGGCAAGACAATTCGGACGGCAGTCACTCGATGTCTATGTTGTCAAGTGGGGCGATGGCAAGCGAAAACGACGATAAAAAAACGGGCACAGAAATGTTCTGTACCCGCAAAAACAGTGACAACATATTCAGCAAAAATACTTTCCTAACTTAGGAACACTTAAAATATTACCTGATATTTTTGTTGATTCAATGAGTAAATTTTTACTGAAATGTTATCGTTTCTTTATAAAACGAAGTGTACCATTTATTGTATGAAAACCTTACAAATATAGGGTTTTTGCGCCATCGAAGAAATACAAAATCTTCCTGAGAACCGGCTGTCCGGTAATTTCTTCGACAGCACGGGCATAGCTTGCCAACTGCTCCTTATATCGTGCTTTAAGCAGTGCCTCCGTGAGGTCAGTCGTGCTGTCCGTCTTGTAGTCAAGCAATTCCCATCCGTCTTCTAGCTCGATTAAACAGTCGATGACACCTTGCAGAAGCACGGTTTCTTCCTGTGGAACCACTTTCTTGTGCTCTGCCCAATCCGGATAGACTTCACGGGCCGGAAGCGATAAATTGAATGGTATCTCACGGTAGATTCGAATGCCGTCCCTGACCCTATGGCCGGCTTCGCTATGGAAAAATTGCTCAAGCTGCGCCGTATCAACCGCTTCTGCTTCCATTGGTGTCAGCAGCTCCCGCTCTACCATTCGGTTGACTTCTTCCCGAATCTCTTCCGCCGTAAGCGTTCTGTCAAGCGGAAGCTGCTGCATGACCGTATGCATTGCAACGCCACGTTCTGCCGCATTTAGCTTCTTTTCGGACAAAAATTGTGGGCGTTCTGCTGCTTCGCTGCGGAACAAATCGGGTAAATACAACGGTCCGCCCAGCTCTTCTGCCTGGATCGCCGCCTGTCTCCGTCGTTTCAGCTCGGATACGGACATTTTTGATAAATGCTCAGTCGCAGGTTTGTACGCATAACTCCAGGAAAGCTGGCACTCGACCGTTTCCTGATACGGACCTGCAACGGGAACAGGTCGGCCTTCGGCAACCGCCCGTTCCATCTCACGCTGCGTTTGCTTCTCTTCCTCAAGCGTAATCAAAAGCGAAGAGGAAGAAAAACATGATACCGACCAGCGGGACTCATGATTACGAACAAATGCGGGGGCACGCTCCGCTTCACCAATCAATGCATACAGCGATTCGGCGTGCCTATGGCGCAGTAGTGCCGGGCCGATCCAATCTAAATACGTCCGTCCCTTTACCAGTTCGTAATCCGGCAACGTCCACGCGGGCGTGGACGCATGCTGGGCCCACTTCTCAACGGAGGCGGCCAGATTCTTCACCGTGCCAACCAGGAACAGTTTCTCGCGTGCCCGGGTCAGCGCCACGTACAGCACCCGCATCTCCTCTGCCAGTTGCTCCAAACGCATACGCCGCTTCATAGCCGTGTGCGCCAGCGTAGGGAAGCTGACACGCTGTTCCAGGTCGACGTATTTCGGGCCGAATCCAAGCTCTTTGTGTAACAGGAAGTTCCCGTTCAAATCCTGGAAATTATGCTGCTTGGAAAGTCCGGCGACGAACACGACCGGAAATTCCAACCCTTTGCTTTTGTGAATGGTCATGATGCGCACGACGTCTTCCTGCTCTCCTAGGGCGCGCGCCGTCCCCAGGTCCCCGCCCTGTGCCTGCATTTTTTCGATAAACCGCAGAAAACGGAACAGGCCGCGGAACGATGTGGCTTCGTACTGACAGGCGCGGTCGTACAAAGCGCGCAGATTGGCCTGACGTTGCTTGCCGCCCGGTAACCCGCCCGCAAAATCATAATAGCCCGTCTCGCGGTAAATCTTCCAGATCAGTGTGGACAGCGCCCCCTGGCGTGCCTCAGTGCGCCACTTTTGCAGTTGACCATGAAACTCATTTAGCCTTTTCCAGAATGGGGAACTCGTCTCATCATTCTGCTCCAGATAGGCAAGCATTGCTTCATAATATGTTTTGTCTTTTAGTGCCAGCCGGATTTGCGCCATCTCTTCCGCATTGAGCTGAACCAACGGTGAGCGCAATACGGCGGCGAGCGGAATATCCTGGAACGGATTGTCGATGACATGGAGAAGCGACGTCATCACTTCAATTTCCGTTGCGGCAAAATAGCCGTCGGACAGCTCGGCGTACGAGGGAATGCCATGCCATTTGAGTTCCTCGGCCATAACCGGTGCCCATTGACTTGCCGAGCGAAGCAGGATGACAATATCACGATACTGTACCGGCCGCATGGTTTTGCTTGCTTTGTCGTATACGAGATACGGTGGAACACCGGCTGCGCCGACCAACTCTTTGATTTTGCCGGCGATAAGCCGTGCCTCCAGCTGGGCCGCTTCCAGCTCAGACGCATCCATTGATGCCTCACTCCCTGCCAGTGCGTCTGCATCCGTATCCTTTTCATCTGTATCTCCGCTGTTGTAAGCCGATTCTTCTTCTGTCGCTCCCGCCTTTTCTTCGCTGCGATCGATAAGCAACACTTCGATGCAAGAATCGACCCCTTCTTCCGGATAGTCCAGCGCACCGAGCACCAGTTGTGCAGCATCATCGTACTCAATTTCTCCGGCGGTTTCAGTCATAATCTGCTTGAAAATAAAGTTCGTACCATCAATCACCTCACGGCGGCTGCGGAAGTTTTTCGCCAGATCAATCCGTTTACCGCCGCCCTTTCCGTCAGTCGTAAAGGTTTTATACTTGTGTAGAAACAGTCCCGGCTCGGCCAGACGGAAGCGGTAAATACTTTGCTTTACGTCTCCAACCATGAACAGATTGCCATTCGCCTCGCCGTCTTTTGTCACGAGGCTGACGATCGTTTCCTGAACTTCATTCGTATCCTGGTACTCGTCGACCAGGACTTCGCCGAACTGTGTTCGGTATTCCAGTGCAGCGGCCGAAGGAAGCAGCCGATCCGGCGTGGCATCTTCATGAAGCAGAATGCGCAAGCAGTAATGCTCCAAATCGGAGAAATCGACCAGGCCTTTTTCCTGCTTAAGCACGCTATACCGCTCACCGAAGCGGCGCACCAGCTCAATCAGCTTGTCAATCAGCGGCGCCATCTCGCGGGTAAATTCAAAATAAGCCCGGGGCGGAACCGCAAACATTTCTTCCTTCAGCGTTTCCACCACTTTTTTTACACGCTCGCGCAGTTGCTTTGCTCTGGTTGCAAGCACTTCGTCAGTTTCATTCTTCTTGCACGGCTTTAATTTGCCGAACTTCGCGTTTTGGAACGTTTCATATAATGCATCCCATGTTCCGTCACATTGCGTAAGCAGCGTTTCGATAAGCGCGGTATCCTCTTGAAAGTTAGTGAGATAGGGCGTCGGTCCGCCGTTCATCTGTGCAACTTCCGCCCCACGGCGCAGCAGTTCAAGCGCCCCGTTCAACTCCAGCCGCACATCGTTTTTCAGATGCGTAAACCATGGCAGTTCATAAAACGCTTCAAGATTTTCCACCTTATACATCCGTGCCATCTCATCCAGCCAGTGTTCCGGCCACGGATGACTGCGGGCGAAGTCATACAGCTTCAGCACCAGATATTGAAGCGCCTCGTCCCCCCTGTCATCCGTATAGCTATCCACAAGACGGAAAAATAACGGATTATTCCCGTCTTTCTCATATTCTTCTTCAAACAGCCGATCGATCGCTTCCTGGCGCAACATCTGCGCTTCCATACCGTCAGCAATCCGAAAGGACGGATCAATACCGATCAGATAATAATAGCGCTGCAGCACTTCCATACAGAACGAGTGCAGCGTCGTAATTGAAGCCCGGTTCAGAAGTGTCAACTGGCGCCGCAGGTACGAGGAGGGCTGGGCGGCGGCTGCTTTCTCCAGCGCGGCGCCAATTCGATGCCGCATCTCGGCGGCCGCTGCATTCGTAAACGTCACCACCAGCAGGTTATCCACACTAAGCGGATGGTGCTCATCGGTAATCCGCCGGATAATGCGTTCGACGAGCACGGCTGTTTTTCCCGAGCCGGCCGCCGCGGCGACCAACACATTCGAACCGCGTGAGGCAATCGCGTCCCATTGTTCGTCCGTCCATGTGCTATCCACCGGTTTTTCCAGCGTCCTCATCCCCTCTCCCCCTTTCCTTTCTCTGCAATTGTCCGCCACATCGTCTCTTTTTCTTCCTGACGCAGCACCCGGAATTCGCCCGGCTCTATCATCTGGTCGAACTGGCAGACCGATTTATAGGAGCAGAATGCGCAGGCTGTCCGCTTCTTATGGCGGTACGGATGGATAGAGACATCGCCTTCCGTAATGCGCACCCCGATTTCTTTAATGACGCTGCGCGTATAGCTGCGCAGCTGATCAAGCCGCTCAGCGGAGATGACTTTAGATGTGCTGTAGAATCCCCCGTCTTTTTTCAGGGCAACAGGTAGAATATCCGAATATCCCGTGCCAAGCTCCGTATCCATCAACCGGATAATCTCTTCATCTTCCACCAGCAGCCCTTTCATCTTAAACCGTTTGCGGATTTCGCTCTCGATTTTCTCCCCGGATAAAGGTATCAATGAACGCAATAGTGGATTGTGTACATGAAAATACAGAATGCCGGCCGGCAACGCCGCCTGTCCGAAGTACGCTTCCGCCTGGGAAATCAGCACATCAAGGTATGTCAACATCTGCAGAGACAGGCCGAAGTATACATCTTCAATCGCCAGATCTTTGGCGCTAGATTTGTAGTCAATAATGCGCAGCAGAAGGCCCTGCTTCCCTTCCACGCCGTCAACCCGGTCAATGCGTCCGATAAGCTCCATCGTGCATTGGTTTGGCAGCTCGAATATAAGCGGCGGAAGGTCGGCGCCGGGACCGAATGCAAGCTCAAGCGCCCGCGGCGTAAACCGGCTTCGTCGCGCATGCTCGCCCAGCATAACGGCGGCGCGTCCGACCACGTTCTTCAATTTATATGTTAAATAATGATTGCGTTTGGTGCTGAGAAGAATCTCTTTTTGCAGGAGCGGCGTCAGCGCATCGACCTGTTCGGCGGCGAGCCTGCGCATCTGTTCCGCCTCCAGGGCGCCCCATTCCATCTGATGCTTCTCCATATGCTCGCCTATCATTTTCAGCGCGGCATGGAACAGTTGCCCGATATCGGGCGCTTCCAGCCGGTACATCTCTCGTTCGCGTAGCTTTAGTCCGTGTGAAGCAAAGTGAGAGAACGGACACGCTTGAAATCGCTCCATACGTGAAACGCTCGCCCTGATTTTGGAACCATAAAGCTCCCGGCTCGTTTCTTCCCTTAACGATTTCTCTTCATTTCGATAGAAAAGGCTGCGGGTAATGCGCGCCTGCTGATCCGGAAATTCACGCGTAAGCCAGTTGTACGCATCCCACCAGATCGAAGCGATGCCATATCCTTTCCGCCACTGCTGAAGCTGCACGCTTACGTATGAAAGCGCGCGCGACGGATTGGCCAGAAAGGCAAGCTGTTCTTCTTCGGCAGCTACTTCGCCTGCTTCGATTGTGATGAATTCTTCCTTTACTTTTGGAAACATTTCCTTCATGCGTTTCATAACCCCCGACGGCAGCAGGCCTTTCCCTTCTTCATCCGCGAGCGCATAGCTAAGAAACAGCCGTTCAGAAGCGGATGTGAGTGCCCGATACAGCATAAGCTCTTCTTCCATCAATCTGCGCCGGCTTCCCGGTCCAAGCGCCATGCCGTTTGCCAGAAGCGTCTCCCGCTCCTCTTCCGACAGCATGCCGTCTTCTTTGGGCCGCGCCGGAATGACGCCGTCGTTGATGCCGAGAATAAAGGCGCACTTTACGCCTGCGAATCGGGTACGATCCAGGCTGCCGACCAGCACCTGATCGAGCGCCGGCGGTACAAGCGCAAATGTCAGGTTCTCCATTCCCGCCTCGAGGATAGACGCAAATGTATTCAGATCCATTGGCTCGTCGCCCATCACTTCCACGATTTGATCGAGCATATTGATGACCGCCTGCCATACTTGTCCGTGCTCGCGGGCCTGTTCTAAGCGGGAGTCGTCTTTTGCCTCTTCGCTCCACCTCTCCAATTGCTGTGGCACATTCAACTTCATAAGAAACAGGTACAGGGCTTCGCAAAGGCCGCGTGCCTGCTTTGCTTTCTTCAGCGATTGCTCCAGCCCGAGAAGAGGGGCGACGATTCTTTGACGCAGCTCATTGATTTCTTTCTCCAGCATAAGCTCATCGTCGCTCTGCCGCATGGCGGCGGCCGTCTCTACGGAATTCTCATCCAGTCCGCGGTAAGTCCGGTATTTCCATTCCCGCTTCATGTCGGTCCAGCGGTACCCTTCCATACCGTGCGCAAGTACATAGTTCTCCAATCTATCAATTCGATGCCGCATAGCCTCCGCTGTCTCATCCGCCTCCCGCGCAAGCAGCAGCTCCGTTTTCACACAGCGAAAAATCGCTTCGTACCGCCAATTATAGCGAATGACCTCCAGCGCCGAACGGATAAACTCGGTCAACGGGTGGTACAGCATCGGCCGCTTCTCATCAAGAAATGCGGGAATTCCGTAATCTTCGAAAACGGTCGTAAATAGGTGTTCGTACTCTTTTATATTCCGTACGAGAACCGCTATATCGCGAAAGCGGTATCCTTGATCCCGTACAAGGGACAGAATGCGCTGGGCCGTCCCTTCCACTTCGGCGCGCCGGTGGGCGGCCGCCGCCATGCGAACAGTCTGTGTCTCGTGCTGATATTGCCGGATAGGGCGATTGCCGTAATGCGCTTCCAGATGGGCCAGTGCCGGATTATGTGCAAAACGGGCCACAGGACGGTCTTCGGAAGAAAGCTGTATCGGTGTTTCCACACGCACGCCGCTTGTCTCTGCTAACTCTGTCAAGGTTCGGTATGTAACTTGAGCTGTGTAAAATAAATCCAGCTCGTCTACTTCTTCCTCCCTCTCATACGGCCGGTCCATCGTCAGCGTTACTGTCATATCGCCCGCATTCTCCCACAAAGCGCGCAGGACCGCCAGCTCCTGGGGTACGAAATGGTCAAACCCGTCCACCCAGATTTCCGCTCCGCGAATATAGCGGGATCTACCCAGCCGTTCCGCAAGCAGCGGCAAATAATGTTCAGCATCCAGATAACGGTCCGTTAGATAACGTTCTAACTCATCGTAGATTACATGCATATCATGCAGCTTATCAGATAGAAAACCGCTTGTCTCCCCATCGCTTTTCCGGATTAGCGCCTCTCTCTGCCGCAGCAACTCTTCCGCCGTCATCCCGTGGCGGACCAGTTCCCCGTACATCTCTTCGAGCTGTTCGGTAAAACCGGTCCTTGACATGGCACGGCCGAACACGCGCAGCTCGCTGCCGCGCTTCTCCAGAATACGACGGAGCACCATTTGAATGCCGGTGCTGTCAATATGTACACGGGCAAGTCCTCCTGTCTCCTGCAGTATCTTCCATGCCAGGCGGCGAAAACTGAATACCTGGGCGCGCATTGTACCCGGAAGACCGGACTGGGCCGCTAATTTATACTCTGCCTGGAAGCTCATCTGCTGTGGAACAAGGTAGATCAGCGGACTTCCCATCGGTTTTTGCCGCAGACGATCGCAAATTTCACGGATGCATAATGCGCTCTTTCCGCTTCCGGCCCGGCCGAGAACTATACGAAGGGCCATGTTTCTCCAACCCCCTTTTCCATTATTTCTCTCTATTGTATATTAGATCATTCGTTCGCATAAACTACAATTTTTTATCTGTCTCTGCCAGTACTTCTCCTATTTTCCGTTCGTGTATAACGAGATCAGCCATCGAATCAAGCGGTGTTGGCTCCATGTTTACAATGACAAGCTTCGCTCCGTTTCGTTTGGCCAGCTGCGGAAAATAGTTTGCCGGGGAAACCTGAAGCGATGAGCCCAGCACGATAAACAAATCGGCTTTTATTGCTTCCCTCTCTGCCATGTCCAGCGCTTCTTCCGGCAGAGCCTCACCGAACAGCACCACACAGGGCCTTAAGAATCCTCCGCATGCGCATATTTCTCCTCCGGTTTCTAGGTATTTTTTGCCCGGATACTCTCGCCCGCAATCCAGGCAGCGCAGCAGGTTAATCGTGCCATGCAACTCGGCCACATTCTTGCTGCCCGCCTGCTGGTGGAAACGATCCACATTTTGCGTGATGATAGACTGGATGCGTTCTTCCTTCTCCCATCTGGCCAGAATTTCGTGTCCGGCGTGCGGACGATAGCGTGTCAGCATGTCAATTCGTCCACGATAGAAATCGGTAAACTCCTCCCGGTTATGCATCAGGGCAAATGTACTGGCCAGTTTGGTCGGGTCTTTATGGCGCCAGATTCCCTGTTGGGAACGGAAATCAGGGATTCCGCTTTCTGTTGACATTCCTGCTCCGGAAAAAACGACGGCGTATTTTGACTCTTTCAACCAATTTTCCAGCATTTCTCCATCGTCTCCTTTTCTTACTCCGAACTACGATAAGCATACAAAAAGCCTTGCTCAAGGTCGAGAAGGCTTCCTGCTTTATCTTTCTCGTTGTCACACATGTCTGCAGTAAGGCTTTGAGTGGTTTTGAAATATTTTTCAAAATAAGCACCTCGCCTCCTTGCAGTGTCCCTTCTATTATAATATGAATCCACATGAATTTACAGTTATTGAAACGATTAAGCTTATAGCGAGAATTCAGTTGATTTAACGATATTTACCTGATATTCCTTATTAAACTTGCTAAATGTTTCCTCTGTTGCTGATTCGAATCCTGGTATTGAACTCATGCAATCTTCTAATAGGTATAATCTTGAAGTAACATCCTTTTCGTCTGCGTAATATTCGAGAATTTGCCGAACTGATTCCAGGACACAATGGGACTTGGCTTCTCCTGCTATAATAATCTTGTCATATGATTTTATCATTTCTAAAAATTCAACATTACAATAATCTGTTCTATCATATTCCGGTTTAATAATCCCGTACATTTCACTTAAAGGGTCTTTACCTTTTACTATTTTTTCTATTGTTGATTTTCTGACAAACGAGTGGAAATGAACAATATTTGAAAATTGACCTTCTAAGGCAGCTCCCATCGTTCCTTCAATGCAATGATACGGCCATATACACAATTGCTTTTTACTTAGCTTTTCAAGATTTTGGACATATTCTAGACTCTCTTCTTGTTTCTCAACCGCAACCCATTTTCCCATCTTAACATCTCTAGCAGTTATAATTGTAAATGGATTTGGGTGATTACCATTTTCATCGACCCACCAACTAGGATGAAAAATTTGATGTATTTGATGAGTGTCGAGAGAAACTGCGATGGTTGTGATCTTTTCTAAATTGTTATAAATAAACTTTGTTACATTACCTATGTCCTTATGTGAATTTGGAACTGCCAGCTCCCCATTCTCCATAAAATCATTTTGAAAGTCAATCCCGATTAGCAATACCCTTGTGGCATCTAGATCGGAAGGAGTTTGATCTTCTAAATTCGCGAGGGCTAATAAGTCATTCATTTTTTTTGTATTTTCGCCACCAATGGCTCCTAGATCAACAATCTCTTCAAAACTGGTTCTCATAAGCACTCCTCCTAGTCATCAGCTACTAAATAACTTTCCATTTTTCCCTCGCCATTCCCTTCTTTTTCAAAAAAACGCGGCGGCCAGCGTGCGCTTTATGTCAGGAAATCACTTTTCGTCCCAGTATAAGTCCCGGCACAATGAGCAGCAGTAAAACTATGCTGAGCGGAAAAGCGGTCCAGATAACCTGCCAATCAATATAGCCCTCCAGCAGCAAACGGTAATACGTATACAGGCTGTACGGAAACAAAAGCGCGATAGCCGTTATCACACCCGGCGTATAACCCCGGTACAGAATCGCCTGCCCTACATGGGTAAACACATTCACAAATAAAATATGAAGCGCTGCAATATATACCACCAGGAACGACCCGCCATCCGGCAGCGACTGCACCGTAAACAGCGTAATGGCCGACAGCAATAGAAAAATCCAGGCGACCGCAACCGAAAACTGGGCCGTCTTGATGGGAAACCGTCTTTCAAAGAAACCATGAAACGACTGCAGGCGGGCAGGGAGGAGATTGTACATCGTCGCTTTATTCTTATTCAGCCAGCTCTCTACAGTGAAAATCTCTTCAAAATCATGCAGCATAAAAATAATAGGGAACAACCAGATTACCGTACCAATTTCTAGGGATTGATTTAACCATTCAACCATTTCGATCCTCCTCCATATAACTAACTTAAAAGTTATATAACTTTTAAATTAGTTATATGTTAATCGATCAGGTTTTGTCAATAAAAACAAAACCCGAAAGCAGCACAGTAGGCCGAGTTTCGAGTTTTGATCTATCCATATTACAGTTCTAAAATGATCCGCTTCTTTTGCAGCTCCCCCAACGCATTTTTCGCTTCCGCCGCCGCATGCGCATCTCCTTTTTCTTGTGCCGCCAGCAGTGCATCCAGCGCCTGGTCCGTCTGAATGTCAAACAGGATTTTCTCCCCCGAATAAATCGCCATACCGACTCCTCCCCGCCGAAAGGTATATACGGTAACCGATGCCGTTTTGTCTTATATGATTATGCATATGAACCGTATGGTATGATGAAAGAGAATCCTAACGAACACTGCAAAAGATACAGGAAAGGCGTGATACGATGGATTTGGGTTTACGGGATAAAATCGTGCTGGTGACCGGTGGCTCCAAAGGAATCGGTCGGGCGATCGCTGAAGCGTTTCATAAGGAAGGCGCAAAAGTCGCCATTACGGCACGGAGTGAAAAAGAATTAAAAGAGGCAGCATCCGAAATAAAAGACGCTCTTGTACTGCCTGCTGACCTGACAGATCCGAAAGCGCGGAAATCCGTAATGGAGCAAGTGATAGAGCATTATAGTACCATAGACATTCTCGTTAATAATGTAGGCGGAAGCAATGGAGGAGCCATCCAGGAAACGGATGTCGAATTATTTGAAGCCGCGATGAACCTCAACTTCTATTCTGCGGTTGATTTAAGCAAGCGGGCTGTTTCCGTTATGAAGGAAAAAGGAGCGGGATGTATTATAAATATAAGCTCGATCTATGGTCGGGAATCGGGTGGCAAACCGACCTACAACGCAGCAAAAGCGGCCATGATTAGCTTTACGAAAGCGCTGGCGAACGAGGTAATCCCGTTCGGCATTCGAGTCAACGGCATTGCGCCCGGCGCGATTCTCCATCCAACCGGCAATTGGCAGAAGCGGCTCAAAGAGAATCCCGAGAAAATTCAGCGGTTTGTAAAAAGCGAAATTCCGGCCGGCCGTTTCGGAACAGTAGAAGAGATTGCCAATGTGGCGCTGTTTCTGGCGTCGGAAAAAGCGTCCTGGGTGGTCGGCGCCACACTCAATGTGGACGGCGGACAATCCCGCAGCAACTTCTAGCCGATGACAGAGGAAGGGTGACTGACTTTTACGGTACGAAGGAAAAGAGAGGGAAGAACGAAGGGATGATTTCAATATAGAAAAAGGCGAAGGCCTTTTTCTTCCCCGGATCTTCTTTCTTCTCCTCCTTCTTTTCTCATGATTTTCATAGAAAAAAATTGTCCTCTCCCTTTTGGTAGAGGACAGCTTGATTGTATATTTACTTCAGAATGCGTATGGCGTCGCCTTCCCTTAATTGATAGGTTCCATGCGGATGCACGACTTCGCCGCTGCCCTGGTAGATGCCTTGCAGCCATCCGTGCTCCGGATGCTTAATCTTAAGCGCTTTACCCACTACAAGGGAAACAACCTCATTATTTTCGAGAGACAATTTACCGCTTCCGTCGATGATTCGATATGTGCCTTGAATGCTATCCATACTCATCCCCCTGTCCACGAATTAAATCATTTATTTATAAAGTATGTGAGAAAAGCTGTTGTCGAGTTGCATACCGGTAATTTCCAGATTTTTTCCATACAGGTAAACCGTATGGAAAATTATGTTCTTAATATTTAAATTATATCGCATTAGCCATAAAAAGACAAATACTCTTACATACCCACGCGGTTAAGCACAGTGCTGTTCGTTCACTTGCCCAAAACGGCGCTGTATACGCAGCAAGCGCGCCGAAAGGCCGATAGCCCCAAACAGCAGGCCCGTAATTAGGCCAATCCAGTAGCCAAACGCGCCAAGCGATGTATAGTTAGCGGTCATATATCCGATCGGCAACCCAATAATCCAGTAGGACACAAGCGCAATAATAAATACGATATTGACGTTTTTGTATCCGCGTAATATCCCTTGAATCGGCGCAGCAACAGCATCAGATAACTGAAAGAAGATTGCGTATATCAAGAAGTGCCGGGTTAGTTGCAACACGGTTGTATCAGTTGTGTATAACGCTGCTACCTGTTCACTAAAGAAGAATAAGAAGCATGCGCATAACAATGCCATACTTACCGCCATGCCAATGCCAAGATAGCTATACTGCTTTGCATCTTTGAACCGCTGTGCCCCTACTTCGAATCCGACTGCAATCGTAAGCGCCATGGCAATGCTCATTGGTACCATATACAAAAGCGATGCGAAGTTGAGCGCCGCCTGGTGTGCAGCGATTGTTGCCGTACTGAATTCGCTCATTAGGAGGGTCACCGCTGCGAAAATACTCGTTTCAAAGAAGACAGAAAAGCCAATGGGTACCCCGATTTTCAGTTGTTCTTTCCACGCCGCGAGCGAAGGGCGATACAGCTGGCGGAATATCCGGTAGCCCGAAAACGGTTGTACTCGGTGGATAACATATATACTTAACAGTGCGATACACCAATATGTCACAGCCGATGCGTACCCTGCCCCTACCCCACCTAATTGTGGGAAGCCAAATTTACCGTAAATCAGTATGTAATTCAGGATCACGTTCAATGGCAGAGAAACGAGCGTAATTACCATGGTCACTTTTGTGTAGCCGAGAGCATCAATGAAACACCGAAGCACCGTGGAGATAAAAAGCGGAGCAATTCCGATTCCAATGGCGAGAAGAAAGCGGTATGCAATATCGCGTACGGTCGTGTCTAAATCCATTGCGTTTAAAATAGGAGAAAGCACCAGGCCGCCACCAACCATGACAAGTACGGCAAGCACGAGTGACAAATAGACACCCTGCAAAACGGTAAATGGTATTTGCTCCTTTTTCTCTGCGCCTAAAAGCTGTGCAATCATTGGGGTTACAGCCATCATAATTCCGTTTAATCCTGTAAAAACAGGCATCCAGATGCTAGAACCGATGGCCACGCCAGCCAAATCGCTTGGACTGGCATGCCCTGACATAATGGTATCAAAGAAATTCATCGCATACAGTGTAAGCTGGGTAACAAGGATCGGCAATAAGATTTCCAGCAACTGACGGTTTTTTTGTTTTAAAGAATATGTCTGTCTCATGTTTCTTCCCCTATTATTAAAAAATCCTTACGAAAAATAATCATAATCATGGCTACCTTATCACATCAGGTAAATATTGTGAATCATTAATTTTGGCTATAAAGAAAAAGAGACGAATAAAAGAATGTGGCTTTTTCGTCTCCAACTTTGTTTCTACATATAAAAACAGGGTCTCGTTTTTTGAAGTAATCGTGGCAAGAAAAAAGCCAGAACACATCAGATATGCATTCTGGCTTTTATGACATCCACTATACTTTAAATTTGTTTAACATATTTTGTAGTTCGTCTGCTTGCTCATGAAGAACGTGTGCAGTTCGCACATTTTCTTCCATAGAAGCTAATTGTTCCTGAGAACTTGCGGCAATTTTCCGGGTGTGATCCAGAGACTCGCTCGCAATTTGCGACGTTTCCTCGGCTGCTGCCGAGATTTGCTGTGCGTTTGCTGATACTTCCTCGGTGACGGCGGAAATCATCTGAATTTTTTCAGAAACATCTTGAATCAGATGGAGAATGCTTTCAAATGATTGTCCCGCCTGAGATACCATATCGGAACCAGCCTGCACTTCGCCGGTCATTTGATTCATGGCTTCTACTGATTTGATGGAGTCTTCCCGAATCGCTTGCAGTGAACTTGTAATTTCACTTGCGGAATTTGCCGACTGCTCAGCCAGTTTACGTACTTCATCAGCCACCACAGCAAATCCGCGGCCGTATTCTCCTGCACGGGCAGCTTCGATGGCGGCGTTTAAAGCTAGCAAGTTAATTTGACTCGAAATATCTGTTATCAATTCTACAACATGACCAATTTCGTTCGTCCGTTCATTCGTTTTTCTAACAAGCATCGTAGAATGAGATAGCGAATTGGAAATGGAACGCATCTGTGCAATCGCCTGTTGAATACGGCGGTTCCCTTCGTTTGCTTCTTGTGATGCTTCCAATGATTCTTCCGAAATGGCCAGTGACGATTCGGTGATATGTTGAATGCCGGAGGCGATTTCTTCCATTGCTTTCGCATTTTCCTCTGCGGCTTGCGCCATTGTTTCGCTTCCAGATGCGATTTCCTGGGTAGCGGCTACCATTTGATGAATCATCTCGCTTGTCAATTGCGAGCTTTTCGATAATTGTTCGGATGAAGTAAGTATATGATTGGATGTCGCTGCTACCTTCTGCATCATATCTTTTAATTGCAGTTGCATTTGATTGAAGCTTGCAGCAAGCATGCCGATTTCATCCTGGCCTGGCACGGAAATTTCCTCGCGTAAATCGCCTTCTGCTACTTTTTTTGTATGATCTGCCAAAAGCAGAATCGGTTTTGAGATTCGGCGGGCAACGACATAACCGACAGCACAACCTAACACAATAAGTACCAGGGTAGCAATCATGCTGACAATAATAATATATCGGTTAAGTTCAGATACAAACTTTGCATCCATGTCGATGCCGAGAATCGTATTAGTGCCACTAAGCCGAATAAATGCGGATTTATGCACTCCGTAGCTATCCTTGTAAATGTCACTTACTTGTGATGTACCGTCGAAAGCTCTTAGCATTTCTTCTGTAAACGGATAGTCGTTATTACGTTGTTCTGCTGCTTCGCTCAGTGCTACGATATAGGTTTTATCTTTTTTACCGAGCACATATGCGTTTTCTACGCCCATTTGCTGTTTTTGTTCATTTAAAAACGTCAACAGAGTATTATACGCACTATCGGAGCCGCTGTCTGCTTGATTGACCACGTTTTTATCAATCATACGCCCCAGTACTCGAATGTTTGTTTTAAGCGTACTTTCAAATTGAGGAAGCACATACTCATTCACAATTCCCGTTGAAATCTTGTACGAAATAAAGCTGAATATAATCGATAAGCCCAGGATACATAGCGCAAAAGAAACGGTGATTTTTTTGCTAATCGAATGACTTATCTTAAACATGCACTGTTTCCACCTTCCGCTGTGCTTCCGTTTGCGTTACCTGTTCCAACAGGAAAGATATGATGTCATCAAGCGTATCGACCGTTGTATACGGGGAAATAGAGAAAAACTTGACGGCGTAAACCGGAATCCGTTCTGCGGAATCCTGCGCATCAATCAGGCACTGTCTTGTCGTGTCACCGAAAAAGACGCGTTCACGCTGTTTACCCAGTTGCTCGAAAATTGGATAGTTCCACTCGTTGTTGTTTACGATGCGTGTGCTTGGTAGACGACCTGCCTGTTCTTCCTGCCATTCCGGCTGACCTGGATAAAAGCGGAACGTCGTAATCGGACCTGGGTTGTTTTCGTTCGTAATCGCCACATTCGGGAAGACGGATAGAAGCTTTTCACGGAATGCCATATTAACGCGTACATAATTGGCCAGGATTTGTTGGTAGCCCTCCACTCCAAACGCGAGCAATGCGGCATATATCGCAATGGAACTTGCCATGCGTGAGCACTCAAGTGTATAACTTGTATGGTAGCTGCCGTATCCACGGTTGCCGACATACGGTGTTTCGAATTCATGCAAATCAAGCAATCCGATATCTTTTCCGTTTTTTACAAGAAATAGGCTTGTTAAGTACGGCGTTTGGCCAAGTTTTTGGAAATCAAAGCACAGGCTATCCGCCAGATGCAAATGCCGCATTTTTTCACGAATCTCCAGTAGCTTCTCACATAATGGTGCTTCGAAATTCAGCGGATTGCGGTCAAAATCATACTGGTTGAATAAGCAGTAAAATCCGCCGAGTGCAGAGTCTGCATGGATATGAACAGAAGAAAGTCCATATTGTTTTGTCACGTCATCTGCTGTTTGCTTGATTGTCTGAACATCATCAATACCGAATGAATCGGTGGCACCTGTCGTAGCTACAATATAAATCGGAATCCCGCCATCCTTGATTACGCGCTCCATTTTTACCCGCAAATCCTTTACATCCATCGCATGTGTGGTAGGGTCAGTTTTAACCGTAATTAAATGGTTGCTGCCGATGCCAGTTGCTTCCATCGATTTGAGCAGGCTGTAGTGTGCGTTTTCGGAAGCGAAGCAATACAAGTTATTCGGCACTCCTTCTTCTTTGGCACGCGGGAATTGCTTGGCGATAGCAAGGCGCAATCCGGAAAATACAGCCCCTTGTCCACCCCATGTCGTATAGCCCCACGAGTGTTTGACATCGTAGCCCACAAGCTTCGTCATCATCGCGATGACTTTCACTTCCGCTTCCGCTCCTGCCGGACCGTATACATCCCACAGATTGTTGCCATTTAACAATGTCGTTAGCAACGCTCCGATAATGCCAGGAATACTAGCCATTGGCAGGACGTTTGTAACAAAGTTTCGTGTATGGTATGGATGTCCTTCCGCAAGTTTAAGAAGTTCCTGTAACACTTCCTGCATACTTGTACCACGTTGAGGCGCTTGTGCAGAATCCATAATCTCTTTGTAGAATTCCCCTGTTCTTTCGCGCATTGGACCGAGTGTAGAAAGGTTTGGATCTTTTAGTGCGTCGAATTCCTTAACCAATGTTTCAATTAGTTGTAATAGTTCTTGTTGTCTTTGTTTGTTTCCATCTTCACTAGGAAATAAGGATTGCACTTCTACCATGTTCATGCTGTCCACTCCATTCTTTTATTCTTTATGTTTTCATGCAAAAAGAAAAGACTATCCTCTATTCGGAATAGCCTGGGTCCTAAGCTTTTTGTGTTCACTTCTATATATATGAAAGTCTGCATGAAAAAATCTGCTAGTTTTACAGACATAGAAGTAAGCGCTGTGGCTTCGGCAACCGGCTGTCATAGTTATTAGAAACCTTAGACCCATGGCTTTGCGTCCCTATTTTTCAATAGGTTTGCCTTTATCGAATATATGAATATGAATATAGATATAGATAACTAGGAACTTTTCATCAGAAATATTTTACCAATAAATATAACAATTTCAACCATAAACATCATTGCTGTATTTTTAAAAATATTGAAAATGATTTACAGTATAAAAATTGACTGAATGTATTCTGATTTATGATGAAAGGAAATTTTAGAATCAATTCAACCGTTTGATTGGCAAAAAATCCGCGAAATTATATCTTATTTCCCCAATAGATACTTCTCAGGCAACTGTTATATGTATTATGATTGTATATAGAACAGTTATAACACTTATAGGAGATCACAGATATGCAAATAGAAATCAATCGACATCTCCACGTTCCGCTGGCCAAGCAGATTTATCAGGCGATTGTTGACCGCATTCAATCTGATTTATTGGAAGATGGTGCTCCCCTCCCTTCCGTACGGAGTTTATCCAAGCAAATCAATGTAAGCTTAATGACCGTGGTTCAAGCATATAACACTTTAGAAGAAGACGGATTTATCGTTCGGATTCAAGGGAAAGGAACATTCATCCGCAAAAAAGAAGAAAAATCCTTCGTAAAGCGAGAATCTCCGTTCGACTGGCAGCTTTCCGTACCTGATTATTTGCCGCGTGCGCAATTTTCCCGCTACCATCAGATTTCCGCGCGTTTTGAATTTTTCTCCTCTACGATTGATCCGGGGCTTCTGCCGAATCGCTATCTGGAACAGGAAATTCAGCGGATTTTAGCCCAGGAGCCGCGCATTCTTTCTACTTACGGAGAGGTGCAGGGAGATGCGGCGCTAAGACAAGCATTGTCTGGGTATTTGCGTGGCAAGAAAATCGAGTGTGCGCCTGAGGAAATTCTGATTACGAACGGAACTCAACAAGGCATCGATTTGGTTGCGCGCACATTTATTGGACCAGGAGATATTGTGGTGACAGAAGCGCCTACATACCCTGCGGCAATCGATGTGTTTCGTTCCCGCGGCGCTACCATCCTACCCGTTCCTGTGGATGAACAGGGCATGCGGGTAGACATGCTGGGAGCGCTGTGCGAGAAATACAAACCGAAACTGATCTATACGATGCCTACGTTCCATAGCCCGACCGGTACGGTAATGAGCACACAGCGGAGGCGTCAACTTCTTGATATTGCGCATGATATGCAATGCCTGATTCTTGAAGACGATCCGTGGAGCGAGATTTATTTCGAAAAACAGCCGCCGCCGTCTTTAAAAAGCATGGACCCGCTTGGCCATGTTATCTATCTGAAAGGCTTAAGCAAAATTCTCGCTCCCGGCTGCCGGATCGGTGTGCTGGCGGCAGCAGGCACAATTTTCCATCGATTGGTTGCTGCCAAAGGCAATACGGATCTGGGCAGTCCGCTGCTGACACAAAAAGCAATCCTTCCCCTGCTCAACTCGGAGCGGATGCGCAATCATGTCAAAAAACTGCGCATCGCCCTTAAGCTAAGACGAGATATGATGACAGATTTGTTTGCGGAACTCATGCCGTCCGGCGTGAGCTGGATTACGCCTCAGGGCGGAGTGAATTTGTGGCTGGCTCTGCCGCCGCAGGTGGATACGGAAGATTTTCTCATCTATGCGCGGAACCACCAGATTACGTTTCTGCCGGGCGCGGCGTGCTATCCAATCGAATCCAAGCATCATTTTCTGCGGGTCAGCTTCTCATATATGAATGAACGGGAACTGCAGGAAGGCGTACGGGAGCTATGCCGGGCGGCCAGATCGTTTATCGAAACGACCACGGCTTACAGAAAAACACCCGTTGTATAACAAACCTTTGACCTTTACACAAAATCACCATGGCATCTCAGCC
>NZ_DFMZ01000008.1:11933-24477 GCF_002375825.1 Aneurinibacillus sp. UBA3580 | reverse complement strand
AAAGGCGAACGCCTTTTTCTTCCTTAGATCTCATTTCCTCTTTCTCTCCTTCTTTCCTCACGATTTTCACAGAAAAAAACGGAGAGCGCCGTCAAAAGCTGCTCTCCGTTTTTTTTCACTATACCGTGCCGACTGCCGTCTGCGAACGATATTCTTTCACCATTTCCAGGAAATAGGCATGCATCCGCAGATCGTCCGTCAATTCCGGGTGGAACGAGGCGCACAGCAGGTGCCCCTGACGGGCTGCGACAATTTCGCCGTTATGGCGAACCAAAATATCCACATCGTCTCCTACCTCACGGATGAGCGGAGCGCGGATGAACACTGCACGAAAATCTTCGGCTATGCCTGGAATCGGCAGATCCACTTCAAAGCTCTCCCGCTGGCGGCCAAACGCATTGCGTGCCACCTTTATATCCATGAGACCGAGATGTACCCAATCCTGGCCTTCGATCTCGCCCGCCAGAATAATCAAGCCGGCGCATGTGCCAAACAACGGCTTCTTCTGCGCGGAAAACTCGCGCAGCGCCGTATCAAAACCGTATTTCTTCATCAATTTGCCGATCGCGGTGCTTTCACCGCCGGGAATGACCAGCCCGTCCAGCCCGTCCAGCTGCTCAACCCGCTTGACGGCGATCGCTTCCGCTCCCGCAAGCGTAAGCAGGCGGATATGCTCCGCCACCGCGCCCTGCAGCGCCAGTACTCCAATCTTCATCGCTTACCAGCCCCGCACAGCCATGCGCTCGTTTTCAAGAAGGGACGTCACATCGATGCCTTTCATTGCATTGCCCAGGTTTTTGGACAGCTCGCCGATTAATTCGTAATTGTCATAGTGCGTAGTCGCTTCCACGATAGCGCGAGCAAAACGTTCCGGATTTTCGGATTTGAAGATACCGGACCCTACGAATACGCCGTCAGAACCCAAGTGCATCATCAGCGCCGCATCCGCCGGTGTTGCCACGCCCCCTGCCGCAAAATTTACAACCGGCAGTTTGCCTGTATCATGTACTTGCTTCAGCAGTTCATACGGTGCTCCGATCGCTTTTGCTTCTGCCATCAGCTCGTCGGTGGACATGCTGGCAACCTTGCGGATTTGACTTTGCATCATGCGTTGATGGCGAACCGCTTCCACGATGTTACCTGTGCCCGGCTCTCCTTTTGTGCGGATCATGGATGCCCCTTCGCCGATACGACGCAGCGCCTCACCCAGGTCACGTGCACCGCACACGAACGGAACAGTAAATTCTCTTTTGTTGATGTGGAACACTTCATCTGCCGGTGTCAGTACTTCGGATTCGTCAATGTAGTCTACGCCCAGCGCTTCCAGCACTTTCGCTTCCACATAGTGGCCGATACGCGCTTTCGCCATAACCGGAATGGATACTGCCGCCATAACTTCTTCCACGATTGTCGGGTCAGCCATACGAGCCACGCCGCCTGCCGCACGAATGTCAGCCGGTACGCGCTCAAGCGCCATAACAGCTACTGCGCCTGCCGCTTCCGCAATGCGCGCCTGTTCAGCGTTTACAACGTCCATGATGACGCCGCCTTTTTGCATTTCTGCCATTCCGCGTTTTACGCGATCAGTTCCCTGTTGTGCCATGTTATAAATCCTCCTGCCTTTTCCTCATTTTTTTTGTTTTTTAGCTTAAATGATATAACACTTGTCGCCATTATTTCGGTCAAGTGTTATGAATTCGTTTTTTACAAAGAAGATTTTAGCGTATAAGTGTATATAACAGTCAAACACGTAATATAACACTTAACTTTTAAAATTGCTTCAAAAGAGAAAAGTCGCAAAAGATAGACTTAAACAAAGCCGTTTCGAATTGTAAATCCGGGTATTATAATAAATGAAGACAATGTATCGTTTATGCAAAAAATAGAAGGTGTGCGATAATAATGAAAAAAAGATTAGTAAAAGATTCACGTGTAGTAAAAACCAGTATTGTACTTCCGCCGGATACGAACCAGCATGGAACTCTGTTCGGGGGCAAATTGATGACGTATATTGATGACGTGGCCGCCCTGTCGGCGACCCGCCATGCCCGGGCGCCGGTCGTGACGGCGTCTACCGATTCCGTTGACTTCCTGCATCCGATTAAGCCGAGTGATTCCGTGTGCGTCGAGTCGTTCGTTATCTCGACCGGAACCACTTCAATGGAAGTATTCGTCAAAGTGATTTCCGAAGGTCTGTATACCGGGGAGCGCAAAATCGCCGCCACGGCGTTTTTAACATTTGTAGCGCTTGACGAAAATAAAAAACCGGTGCCGGTCCCCGGCGTAGTCCCGGAAACGGATGAAGAGAAAAAGCTACATGAGCGCGCGGCACAGCGTTCACAAATGCGCAAAATGCGCCGCGAAGAGAGCCGCCGCCTGGCCGAGTTTTTAACGACGAGAAAGCCCTGGGAATAAACTTATTCCATTTATTGCTGAAGGGGGCATCCCGATTACTTTTGGGTTAGCCCCTCCTCTTTTCCTTTCTATTCCAAGAAATCTGGCCATTCTTTCCGTATTTTCAAACAGAAAAAAATGAGTTATAATTCACTCAATTCAGTTATTTCAGACTCGATTTATTGAAAGCGCAATCATATATACAGGAGGTTTATGGCCTTGAATCATTCCATGAACGATGAAAAAAAAATCGAGATGAGCAACGAGGTTTTAAAAAAGATTTTGGACCATTCGCCCAATGAAATTTATGTTTTAGATAAGGATGCCCGCATTGTCTATGTAAACAAAGCATGTGAACGACACTACGGAATCAAATTAGAAAATGTCGTAGGGAAAACAAATGATGAACTTACCACGAAAGATTATTGGAAACCTCCCATTCTTCCACTTGTCTTCAAAGAAAAGAAAGCGGTAACAATTAAACAAATCACATATGTAGGCAAAGAACTCATCACTACGGCGATCCCGTTATTGAACGATAAACAGGAAATCGAGCTCATCATTACGACCGGACAAGAACCGAATTACAAAGATATTCACATATCGGATGAGCAAGAAATAGAAGCGGCTGACCTGACTGACGCCTATAAAGAAAATGTGATTACAAACAACGAGAAAATGAATAATGTAATCAAGCTATGCGACAAGGTGGCCAGGGTCGACACAAACATTCTGATTCAAGGAGAGTCCGGCACCGGAAAAGGCGTTATCGCCAAATACCTTCACAAGAAAAGTCACCGGAGCCATGCTCCCTTCTTGTCGATCAACTGCGCGGCCATTCCCGAAGAACTGCTGGAGTCGGAGCTGTTTGGCTATGCGGAAGGCGCCTTTACCGGAGCGGTCAAAAACGGGAAACAGGGCCTACTTGAAATTGCAAATGGGGGCACCGTATTTCTGGATGAGATCGGAGAGATTTCACCCAAAATCCAGGCAAAACTTTTACAGGTGATTCAAGATTTGGAATTTCTCCCTGTCGGCGGCAAAGAGGTAAAAAAGGTGGACATTCGCATTCTTTCCGCTACCAACCGGAATTTATACGAAATGGTACAAAATAAGCAATTCAGAGAGGATTTATATTATCGGCTGAATGTGGTGAATCTGCAGATTCCTCCATTGCGGGAGAGAAAAGAAGACATCATTCCGTTAACCTACTATTTTCTATCTGCATTCAACCGAAAATACCAAGTAAATCGTATTATTTCACAAGAAGTACTCGATATTTTTTATAATTATGAGTGGCCCGGAAACATTCGGCAGTTAGAAAACCTGATCGAAAGTTTAGTCGTTACAAGTGACGGAATGATCCAAGTTTCCGATTTACCGCCGATTATAGTAGAGAATATAAAACCGCACGTCTCATCTGTAAAGCCGTCGCTTTCTTCTCTACAATCCATATTGGAGGAAGTTGAAAAAAATATTGTCGTCGATTCCTATACAAAATACAGAAGCACAAGAAAAGTAGCAGAACACTTATCCATTAGCCAATCGAAAGCATCAAGATTGGTGCGGAAGTATTGCAGCGACCTAGACTTTTATAAAGACTAGCGCCGAAAAGCCCGGCTGCAGCCGGGCTTCGTTAGGTAGCTTTATTAAAGTGTACTCACATGCGATCCATATAGACGGTCTTCACCTGCGTATAGAATTCGATCGCCGTCTTGCCCTGCTCACGCGAACCTGTACTCGAATTCTTGCAGCCGCCGAACGGCACCTGTGGTTCGGAGCCGGCCGTTTCCGAATTTACATGAACAATCCCGACTTCAATTTCTTCAATAAAACGCTAACACCTTCTACTAACGTTTTCCCTTCTTCCAACGTCAAATCCCGGCTGACTTCCTGCAGGTTGGCTTTCAAAATATCAGCCGCTTTCTGCAGGTACGCCGCACGTTGCCGGAAGGAGAGCTTTCTCCAGGATGGGAACGCTGTTTTCGCCAGTCTTTATCTTTATTGGTTGCATACCATGTTTCGTCTTGCTTTTGTTTTGTCTTGGCTGACAGATAAAATCTCGGGATTGGTTACGACTTCGATGACCGCCGGAAGACCTGAAGCGATGGATCTTTGGAGAGCCGGAACAAAGTCGCTGTTTTTTTTCACTTTTTCACCATGTGCGCCGAATAAGCGGGCAAGCTCAGCGAAATCCGGATTGGATAGATTTGTTCCCACGACTCGATTCGGAAAATGCATCTCCTGGTGCATCCGAATGGTGCCATACCTATTGTTGTTCACAACGATCGAGATCACCGGCACCTGGTACCGTACCGCTGTTTCAATCTCCTGTACCGTCATCATAAAACCGCCGTCCCCGGAAAAAGACACCACGGTTTTATCGGGCTTTGCCAATTTCGCTCCGATGGCCGCAGGCAGGCCATATCCCATTGCTCCAGAGGTGGGGCCTACATACGTGTTTGGTTTTTCAAATCGATAATACCGTGAGAGCCATCCGAAGAAATTCCCTGCATCATTGGTAATGATCGAATCTTTCGGAAGATGTGACACGACATCATGCAGAAGTCCATCCATATCGACCCAGTCTTCTGTGTAGTCCGCTTTTACTTCGGAAAATTCAATATATTTTGCATGCAGCGCTTTTGTTCTTTCTTGTCTTGCAGGGTCCGACGGAACAGCGACTTGCAGCGCCTGCTGTAAGAATGCACGGGTATCTGCTGTCACGGCGAGAGAAGGCGCGTACACTTTCCCAAACACGTCTGGGGAAATATCGATATGAATCAAGCGTGTCTTCTCGGATAACAGCGTATAATCCTGCGTCCCCACCTGGGAAAATCGTGTTCCTAATGCAACCACCAGGTCCGCATCCCGAATCGCTTCAAGCAGGTAGGCTGGCGTCCCGAATCCAAGCCAGCCCGCATAGCAAGAATGCAGGTTTGGAAAGGCATCGTAGCGGCGAAAAGCGGTCACGACCGGTATGCTCATCGCTTCGGCGAACTCGACAAGCAGGGGGGTAGCACGGGCATGAATCACGCCGCCACCCGCAATCAACACAGGCTGCTCTGCCTTTTGTATCATTTCTACAGCTTGCTTTACTTCTTCTATATGCGGCTGCGGAGGAAGAGACCGATACACAGGAAGTTCTACCATTTCAGCTTCGTCTTCCAGCATATCGTGGGGCAAAGCGACCACGACCGGTCCGGGACGTCCAGAACGGGCCATGTGAAATGCGCGGTGCAGCAATTCCGGAATCCGCTCTACCCGGTCAATTTCTACTGTCCACTTGCACAAATGACGAAAAAACCCGACCAGATCCACTTCTTGAAACGCCTCTTTTTCTTTAAATGGCCGTTCCACTTGTCCGATAAGCGCAACGAGCGGTGTCGAATCTTGACTTGCGGTATGAATGCCAATAGCCAAGTTTGCAGCCCCTACGCCCCGGGTTGCCATGCAAACCCCCACCTCGCCAGACGCCTTGGCGTATCCTTCCGCCATAAAAGAAGCGCCCCCCTCATGGCGGGCAGAAATCAGTTCAATTTGCGGATGTTCATATAATGCATCCAGGACACCCAAATAGCTTTCTCCCGGCACACAAAATGCCTTCTTTACGCCTTCTTTTACTAGAATATCAACAACGGCTCTGCCTCCACTTACTTTCATTGTTCCGCCCCTCCTGTTTCCTTCAACGTAGTATATAGAATTGTCGTTTCCTCTTAGTGCTTTCTTCTATATTATTAAATCTTAAAGAAGAGTGCACGGATGTTGTTTCTACATGTAACGTTTTATGCAAAAGAAATGCCAATGAAAAAATCCCTATTAGCATAGGAATTAACTGAATTTCTCGTCTATATTACGAAAAAAACGAGTTAAACCTTACTCAATTTATTCCGATTTGAATCAATGTTGCTTTTTCTAATGGTGAACGGTTCTGCAAACAAGGCATCTCCGCTATCGCGCACAATGAGCGCATAGAAAAGGCTGAATGTGACAACTAGTGGTTTGGCAACCCGTCACACCCAGCCCAATGTCTTTTATATATGCATTTCTGTTCGTATGACACCGAGATGTAGTGCCGATATCATTCCCTCATAAGTTGCTTCTTCTATCGTGCGGGGTGCAAGACAATCCCCAATCTGCCGGACGACTGGAGCGATATCCTTCACTTGTTCATAGAGCTCAATGTTTGGAACACGTCCCTGCGATAAGACCACCGTATCCCATTCTTCAACCATTTCCGTATCATGCGAAAATAAATGACGAATAATTACACGGCCGTTACGAATGCCGCCAAAATCATAGTGGGGGCGGAGATGTACCTTTAATTGATAGAGTTTCTTCAGATATTCGTTGCGAAGGTACTGATGAACTTCTTGTCCAATGTGGAGCTTAGCAGAAATCAACGTTACGTCATGCCCTTTTTCCGCTAAGAAGATGGCCGCTTCCACTCCAGGCCAATCACCGGCGAAATCAAATACCAGTACACGATGTCCCACCGCCCTGGGATTTCCGCTAAAAAGATGGTCAACCGTCATCACACGGGAATCATCGATCCCTTCTACATGCGGCAGGTAAGGCCTTGATCCCACTGCACAGATGATCGCGTCAGGTTTTAGTTCCAATAAATCATCCCGGCTTATCTTTCGCCCCAACTCGATGTTTACATTACTTTGCGATAACTTCCGCGAATAATTATCCAGCATCGTTTCCGCCAATTCCTGGCGCATCGGAGCCCGGCGCATTGTTCGTAACAACCCGCCAATCGCTTCACTCTGGTCTACTAAGGTAACTTCATGTCCCTGCGCATCGGCAGTCAGGGCGGCTTGTAATCCAGCCGGTCCAGCCCCTACAACGATCACGCGCTGTCTCGTCCTTGACTGCTGAATAAGCGGCTGCAGCTCCGCCTCCTTGCCGGCTGTCGGATTCTGTACGCATCCAATCGTAAGACCCTTATGGTAATGGCCGATACAGGCCTGAAGACACCCCAGACAAGCGTCAATCGAGTGAAGCTCCCCTTTCATTGCCTTATTCGGCATCTCCGGATCAACAATTAAAGCGCGGGTCATCCCTACTACATCCGCCTTTCCAGAGGCTACGATTTGTTCCGCTTCCACCGGATCGATAATCCGCGATCCTATAAAGACAGGAACGGCCCCGGCCATCCGAATCTTAAACCCATGAGGAGAGAGGTAAGCATGCTTTACAGGAGACGGCGGTGCAATATGGGTCGAACCGGCATACGTGCTTGAGTCCCCTGCCGTGACATTGATGAAGTCAACACGAACTTGGTCCACTAAGTATTCGACAATGTTCACGGCATCCACTATGGTTGTACCGTCCATGGTCATCTCGTCTGAACTCATCCGAATCCCCACCGTATAATCTTCACCTACCGCCTGCCATACGCGTTCCAGGACCTCAATAATAAAGCGCATGCGATTCTCAAAGGACCCGCCGTATTGGTCCGTGCGATGATTAATATGACTGGACCAAAATTGTGCCGGAAGATATCCGTGAGAGCAGCAGATTTCTACTCCGTCAAGTCCAGCTTCCCTGGCTAATTTTGCTGATAAAGCAAATCCGTCGATGACCTGCTCGATTTCCTCAAGGCTCATGGGCCTGGGCATAGCCCCGAACCGCAAACTGGGCTCTGCGGACGGAGCCCACGCAGCATTGCGGTAATCGCTCGACACCACTTCCCTGCCTCCGTGAAACAACTGAGCGAATACTTTGGTTCCGTATTTATGCAACTGCTCGGCAATTTCAGAATAAGCGGGTATTACTCTGTCGTCATATCCCGCAATAGTATGAGTCGTCAGCATTCCCGATGGATGCACAGCAGCCGCTTCGAGAACAATAAGGCCGACCCCTCCCTTAGCGCGAGCTACATGGTAGGCTGTCATCTCCGATGTAGGAATACCGTTTGCCACGTGATTCGTCTGATGCGCAGTGCTTAAAATTCTGTTTTTTAATTCGGTAGTACCAATCGTTATTTTTTCAAATAGATGCTTGAACTGAGCCACTATCATTCACTCCTTTGTAAGCGATATCGTTCTGCCTGCACTCATTTTCCT
The DNA here is from genome assembly GCF_002375825.1 of Aneurinibacillus sp. UBA3580. Taxonomy (NCBI): domain Bacteria; kingdom Bacillati; phylum Bacillota; class Bacilli; order Caryophanales; family Paenibacillaceae; genus Aneurinibacillus; species Aneurinibacillus sp. UBA3580. Next base: position 16,009 of record NZ_DFMZ01000008.1, on the reverse strand, counting down.
CATTCTTACTTTTAAAAGAATTGTTGTGTGGTTCGCCCTTTTTACAAAAGCAACTATCATGCCACTCTTCTTTACAAGATAGGGTTGATAAATAATTCATACAGTATAAAACACAGCCGTATTCGGCAAATTATATAAAGAAATTTCACAATAAGCATTAAATTTTGTATAATTTATGCATCGATAGGTGTATTATTTTTGTTTCCAGTAAAAACTGAACCTATTTTGCAACATTATGATGCAAAATAGGTTCAGCAAATCCAAACAAAAAACGCTTCTCTTACAAAGAGTAAAACGCTTACAAATAATTAAAAACAAGAAAGAGCATACACTGAAGGAGAAGCATACGAACGGAACGAACTGATGCAAAATGTGTTCATTCTGTTATGAAATGTGTTTAATCCAGGATAAAATTTACGAAATATTCAACATTGTGCAGCTTTTTATTATCAATGTATACATGGTATGATAATTGCTTTACATTAGTGTATCGCTTCCTAAATATACATGAGGTGATTGTATGCACGTATCACAAAAAAATGAAGCTCTAATGGTATTTTCAGACATTAGCCTGGTAGAGCTGAAAGGTTTGTTGGCGCTCAAATCATTTCCTATTCTTATCGTGGACAATGCACTGCAGGTTATGGGGGTACTGGATGAAACGCTTTTCTGGAAAAACATAGCCGTTGAAGGTTGCGAAAAGCCGCTCAGATCCTGCCTGAATTATTGCTTTCGCGTCATTGATTCTCTATCACAATTGACTGAAGAAGACAGCAAAAAATACGATTACTTTATTGTAAAAAGGAATGAACAATATACATGCTATACATCATCTGAAGTAAAGGAGTACCAAAATCAACAAAAAATAGCTAGTTTACTAAAGTTGAATCAATCGCTGCACGAGCAGCTGGAAAGCTTAAGAAAAAAGAATAACGAACTGATTCAAATCCTAAATTCTTCCTATGATGAAATCTATGTAACGGACGCTGAAGGAAACACGTTATTTGTGAGTGAATCGTGTAAGCGATTTACGGGTCTCCCTCCGGAAGCTTACGTAAATAAAAATGTCGCAGAATTAGTAGAAAAAGGACTGATTGTCAACTCCGTTACGCTAAAAACCATGAAAACGAAAACGGTTCAATCAGCGGAGCAAACATACCCGAACGGTACGACGGTCTTTACAACGGCAAAACCTATTTTCGATGAAGAAGGTAATCTTTATCGAATTATCTGTAATTCCAGGGATATTTCTGAACTGGTCGAGATGAAGCACAAACTTATCCAAGCGAGTTCTTTACTTAATCAGCAGGAGAAGCAAGATAAATATTCTGGAGAAACCGTCTTTTTTAATAAACTCATCACACAATCAGAAAATATGATATCCGTCATTGAGATGGCGCAGAAAGTGGCGCCCATGGATTCTTCCATATTTATCCACGGCGAATCCGGGGTAGGAAAAGGAGTTTTAGCGAAAATTATACATGATCTAAGTCCGAGAAAGAATAAAAATTTTGTGCAAGTTAATTGTGGAGCGATCCCGCCTAATTTAATGGAGTCGGAATTATTCGGTTATGAAGCGGGAGCGTTTACGGGCGCGAATAAACAAGGAAAAGCAGGTCTTGTCGAGATGGCGGATGGAGGTACATTGTTTCTTGATGAAATCGGCGAAATGCCCATGGATCTTCAGGTGAAAATACTCCACCTGGTTCAAGAAAAAACGTTTAAGAAAGTAGGGGGTACACGGGAAAAACAAGTAGATATCCGCATCATCTCCGCCACCAACAAAAATTTGCAGCAGATGATTGAAGAAAAAGCATTTCGTCAAGATTTATATTATCGGCTTCATGTCGTTCCAATTCGTATTCCCCCGCTACGGGAGAGAAAAAGAGATATTTTATTGCTCATTGATCATTTCCTTCATAAATTCAATAAAAAATACTCACAGTCGGTCGCTCTGGATGAAAGTTCTAAGCTTATTCTTCAATTGCATGAGTGGCCCGGAAATATCAGAGAGCTGGAGAATTTGATTGAACAGATCGTGGTGACCTCCAGAAAGCCTGTCGTTTCGATGGAAGATTTGCCTTTTCACTTTAACAAAGAAGGCCGGCAAGCCATGGTTAAAGTTTCAGGTATTATGCCAATCAAAAAAGCGGTGGAAGAAACGGAAAAACAAATTCTTTCCTATGCTCTAACCAAGTACAGGACGACCAGAAAAATAGCAAAAGCACTCGATGTAAATCAAACAACGGTTATGCGTAAACTGCACAAATATCAATTGACGAATGAAGAGATAGTAACCTAACCGGCATATGAGTTGATAGATGAGCATGTAAGATAAGCGTTCGTCATCCTATCTTAAGCCATAAATAGACAGAATAATTGCAACAATTCAAAAACAGGCATGGAAATTGCTATATTAAAATAAGTGCAACACTATTTTATACTAGCGAGGAGGCAGAAGAATGGGTGAATTTCTTTTTAGTATTGGATATGGAGGTTCGTTAATTGTCATCGGGCTATTCACACGGGCTTTTCTGCAAAAAATGGAACAGCAGGCCACAAAAGAAATGGATGAGGTGGAAAACAGTGAAGGGGCTGGCAAAACGACATCTTATGGGAAGGTGGGGATATAAGTGATTTTTACAGTCGGTATTATTGTGTCGTTTATTGTGTATGTCTTCGTTGGTCTTATCTTATCCAGAAAAGTGCAGAATTCAGAGGAATACTATGTATCAGGACGAAGCGGATCGACGCTCATGATTACAGGCACGCTAGTCGCTTCGTTTCTGAGTACGGTATCCTTTATGGGAGAAGCCGGCTTCTCATATGAAGGATATCCGATTCTTCTACTTATTCTTGTTATTTTTAATGCAAGCGGATACGTGTTTGGGGTATTCTTGTTTGGCCGGTATTTACGCAGAAGCCAATCATTAACTGTCCCTGAGTATTTTGGCAATCGCTTTCAATCAAACAAAGTGCGGATGGCGGCCGCTATTACGACAGTACTTGGTATTGCCGCTTACCTCGTAGCGGTAACACAGGGAGCTGCCCTCCTATTGTCCGAAATTTCCGGTGTTTCGTACGCCGCTGCTTTGCTTATCATGTGGATCGTATATTCTTCGTTCACAATCTTATCAGGTGCAAGAGGCGTCATGGTTAATGATACGATTATGTTCTTCTTGTTTTCTATCGCGACGTATCTAGCTTTTCCGTTCATCATCAAAGCGGCTGGTGGATTTCCCGATGCTATTACAAAAGCGGCCCATTTGCCCGCCCGGCCTGATTTGCTAAGCTGGCATGGTATTACGGGATCTGGTGCGTATATGGGTACACCGTGGGAGGCGCTAGCTTGGGCTGTCATTATGGGCTTAGTATGGGGAGCGGTCGTCGCCATTAGTCCCTGGCAGTGCAGCCGCTATCTGATGGCTAAAAATGAACATGTGGCCATTCGCTCAGGCGTATGGGCTACTATCTCCATTATCACGATTTATCTTTTTCTTCACATTAGCGTTTCAACCATCACGACAATCAAGGCCGATATCGCTCCTTCTGAAAAAGTGTTCGTCTGGGCGGCGATGAATATCGTGCCGACATGGTTGGGTGTTATTATCATCAGCGGTATTATGGCCGCCGCACTGTCTTCTTGTTCAAGTTTTCTTCAACTCATCGGAAGCAGCATTACGCGGGATATCATGGAACAGTCACGGAATAAAACCTATTCGGACAAGCAGCTACTGCGTGCAAGCCGCATTTCTAGGATCTGCATTCGGCGTGGTAACCGATGCGGAACGGACGTTCCGGGAAAAAATCTTGCAGCGTCCAGCCGTTCCGGACGAAGCCAAAGAAATGGCCGTTACGCGCAGGTATCCAGGGTATTTGATGATAAGCGGCATTATGGTTATCGCCGTTACATTCGTATTCTATTACTGGCCTGCTTTTCTTATTATGCCGTAGCAGAAAAACGAATATACCGAACCTTTTACGCATTAAGTCGATGTAAAAAAGGTTCGGTTTTCCCAGCTTACCTTTTCTGTGAAAATCACGAAAAAAGAAGGAGAAGGAAAGAGGAAATGAGA
>NZ_DFMZ01000008.1:3580-11778 GCF_002375825.1 Aneurinibacillus sp. UBA3580 | reverse complement strand
AATCCTCTCCTCGTTCCCTTCTCACTTTTCCCTCATGCCGCAAAAGTCAGCCGCTACTTGTCCTGTTTCTGCTCTAATGCCGCCTTTAACATCTCGCCCAGATTCAATGTCAACCCTTCGTCACTGCTGTATTTCTTAAGCAGCACTTTCTCCTGGCGTTTGTTTACTTTTCCGCCGCCGGACACGTCTTCAAGTTTCTCCACTACATTGCATGGCTTGCATTGAAAGAACTTACCCGCTTTGCCGTTTCGCAACTCCATTCGCTTCTTGCATTGCGGACAACGCCGGTTGGACAACTGTTTCTCGGCAGAACGCTTATAGCCGCACTCCCGGTCCGGGCATACCAGTATCTTGCCGCGCTTCCCTTTAATTTCGCGCAGGTTTTGGCCGCATTCGGGGCACTTGGAACCCGTTACGTTGTGTGGCTTATACTCAACTTCACTTGCGGCGATTTCTTTTACAAGCGCTGCGGCCTGGCGGCGGATGCCGGATAGAAAACGCTTGGCGTCTCCTTTTCCGCGCGCAATATCTTCAAGCTGGCGTTCCCATTTTGCGGTCAATTCCGGCGAACGCAACTCCTCGGCCACCAATTCGATCAGCTGCGTCCCTTTTTTCGTCGGATATAAGCGGTTTCCCTGCCGCTCAATCGTATCCGTATTCAACAGCTTCTCGATAATATCAGCCCGTGTGGCGGGCGTTCCCAGGTTATTTTTTTCCATCCGCGCAAGCAAATCCGATTCCGTAAACCGCAGCGGCGGTTTAGTAAGATGGCTTTGAATGACGCTGTGCTTGACATTCACGCTGTCTCCTTCACGCAACGGCGGCAGCGTCTGATCCGCCGTATCCTCATCGTCGCTCTCCTCGTCGGGTGCAGCAGCATCCGCCCCGTATACTGCTTTCCAGCCCGCATCTTTCATGACTTTTCCCCTGGCGTGAAACGTCTCACCTGCCACATCCACAGTCAGTTGAATCTGCTCATAACGATACGGAGAGTAGAAAAGCGCAATGAAACGCCGCACGATCAAATCGTACAATTTGCGTTCATCGTTCGTTAACTCACCCAAGCGCACCGGCTCTTCCGTCGGGATGATCGCGTGGTGGTCGGTGACTTTACTGTCGTCGACAATGCGTTTGGTGATGGGCAGCGATTTCTGTTTGAGTAGCGGTCGCACTAACTGCGCGTAGGGTCCTACTTCGATGCTGTTGAGACGGCTTCTTAGCGTGTGTACCATATCGCTTGTCAGGTGACGTGAATCCGTGCGCGGATATGTCACCAGCTTATGCTGTTCATATAGCTTCTGTAGCACATTGGATGTGTGCTTGGCCGAAAATCCGTATCGCTTGTTGGCGTCACGCTGCAGCTCAGTCAGATCATAGGCAAGCGGTTGTGGCTCCGTTTTCTCACTCGTTTTCAAACTAATAACCTTCCCTATTCGGCCTTCGATTTTCCGATCAATCTCCTGTGCCGTTTCTTTGTTAAAGATGCGGCCGTCCTGATTTGCTTTGGACCGCCATGTGCCGGTAAATGCGCCGAAGTCGGCGGTCAACGTCCAGTATTCGGTTGGCTTAAACTTCCAGATTTCTTCTTCGCGTCGGATGATCATCGCAAGCGTCGGCGTCTGTACACGGCCTGCGGCCAGTTGGGCATTGTACTTGCTGGTCAGCGCCCGGGTGATGTTCAGCCCGATAAGCCAGTCGGCTTCTGCACGACATACGGCAGACTGATACAGATCATCATATGCCGGTCCCGGTTTGACGCTGGCAAATCCTTCTTTAATCGCTTTATCCGTTTGCGAAGAAATCCACAGCCGCTTGAACGGCTTCCTCCATCTAATCATCTCCATAATCCAGCGGGCGACCAATTCCCCTTCCCGTCCGGCATCCGTTGCGATAATCAAGTCTTTGATGTCGCCTCGCTTCGCCAACTGCGAGATGGCACGGAACTGATGGGACGATTCTTTGATGACTTTCAGCCGCATACGATCGGGTACAATCGGCAGGTCTTCGAGCCTCCACGTCTTGTATTTCGGATCGTAGTCTTCCGGCTCGGCTAATTCGACAAGATGGCCAAGCGCCCAGGTCACAATATATTTCGGTCCTTCGATATAGTTTTTATGTTTTTGAGTGCAGCCGAGTACACGGGCAATCTCTCTGCCTACGCTCGGTTTCTCAGCAAGAACTAATGTCTTCATCTGGCATCTCCTTTATCTCCAATGTATAACGTAAAAAACGGCCAAATAAAAATCTTCTAGCGGCATCACTAGAAGATTGTATCTGCAAGCCTTATGTCGAATGTTTCTCTTTAGTAAAACTATACACCAAAACGAACGGTATCGTCAAAGGCCTCTGTTTCATCGCGTTATTCGCGGGAGGTTTCCCTTATATCGACAATTTTCCAGGGGGATTCTTTCGTCTTTCTCTCGATGTGGAACGTCACTTTTCTTGTTTCCACGCTTTGCCCTGCACGATCTACCCGAATTTCCACGGGAATCTCCAGCATTAGCTTGTCCGTTTCCGCTTCTGCTTGCTGATATTTTGATACCCGGCGAAATGTGTGGACGTCCTGCAATTCTTTTTCGACCTCAGCAAGCCGCGGGTGAGCGGGATTGAAAAAGAAATACGGCAAAACCTGCTTCTCCTTTACATTCACAGCCCCGATAAAGCTATCGATAAATTCATAAGGGGACACGTTTTTAAAATACGCATCCAATTTCCCGGCTGCTTTATGAATCATTAGATGATGTTCCGCATCTTTATTGTTTGAGACGTGCGTGCGGCTATTTAGAAAGTGGATACAAAAATGGCCCGAAAAACCGTTGTTCGGAATCCCGTCTCCGCCATGGGGCATTCCCTGCATGGAGGCCGCGTAGTATCGTCCGTCTTTTTCGACAAGAACGGCTTTTCTTTTCCAGCTCCATTTGCCCTGATAAATTTGTTTCATTACTTTTGTGTCTGCTTTCGTAAGCGGCTGCACGTCCGCATGATGCTTGCCTGCCCTGCGCTGGGCTTTAAACGTTAAGCCTGTCTCCATATCCAAGACCGTAATAACGGATTTATTCGGGATTCGTTCTTTCACTTCATCCCATGACAGCAGCGCTCCGTAATGGGAAGCGGCAACCATATTGCCATAAGATTTCAGCTTCTCGCTCCATTTCCGTGAAATGATCAGCTGCTCACGGGCAGAAGGAGCAAATACATGCCCTGCGTTATCCAGGTAGTACATGTCTTCCTTACCCCTGTACCGCAGTGTAAGGTAGCGATCGGTTGCCGGAAGCTGGTTTACCTGTACTCTTTTAGCTCGATGAATCACCTGCGCGATATCATCCGATATGACTTTAAGGTGGGATTCGTGCTCTGCTGCAAGCGTGCTTTTGACGGTAATCAGGATATAGCTCTCCGCATTGTTTTGTGTCACCCCGGACATTCCCGTACAGAAAACGAACGCTGCCACACATAGCTCAATCCAAAAAAGACGCAGCCTCTTCATACATACCTCCTTGTCCAAACATCTGTGTTTGTTTAATCTATTCCTTAGTCTATTCTCAAAACAAAAAGCGATTCTGTATTCGACAGTATTTCATGGGCATAATAAATTTTATAACTTATTTTTCTAAAGCAACTATGGTAAAATATAATCGAGGTGGTAGTAATGAAACATGATAAGACACTGTGCCCCCGATTTGAGGCCGCATTTGAACTTCTGGGCAAACGGTGGACCGGGCTTATTATTCAATCGCTGCTGGATGGCCCGAAGCGTTTCAGCGAAATAAAGGACATCATTCCAAACATGAGTGACCGTATGCTGGCGGAGCGATTTAAGGAGCTGGAACAGGCCGGTATCGTGAATCGCCACGTCTATCCGGAAACGCCTGTACGCATTGAGTATGAGCTTACGGACAAAGGAAAAGCGCTGCAGCCGGTGATGGAACAGGTGCAGTGCTGGGCAGAGGACTGGATATGAGAAGTTTTAGCATTCACCTTTGTTAATAGGTGGATGTTTTTTGTTTTTTATACGCAGTATTTTAATTCTGTTCCTTAGCTACACAAATATCGCGCTTTTTATTGTTAACATAAATAAAATTATGTTAACAATAATCTGGACCAACTTGTTATTTTACTACTACATACTAATTTCCCCTCCATAAAAAGCTTTATCACTAGCGACCATTCCTTGATTTTGACAAAAAAAAACGCCTGCATGCCACAGGCGTCAATGATATTTCGTAACATTTCGCTTAAAACGCTCTGTTCTCTTTTTTACCGGGTCGGCACACGCGTCTCTGCGGCCAGATTGATTAACCCGTTGCCTTCCGCCTGCGGTCCGTAGCCGAGCGGCACGGTGCGTTTGCACAGCTGGGCATACAGCTCGTCTTCCGTCAACGAGCGTCCGAACTCTCGCTCGCAGCGATTGATGATCAGCGCGAGCGCTCCCGCGACATGCGGGGTGGCCATCGACGTACCTGACAGCACGCCGTATTTGCTTCCCGGATACGTCGACAAAATCCTGACACCCGGCCCTACCACATCCACCTGATTGTTCGTATTCGAGAATTCGGCCAGACGTCCTTGCAAATCGACCGCTCCTACCTGAATGACTTCATTATAAGAACCCGGATAAGAAAGCTCCGGAGTATTCGGATCGTTATCTCCTTCGTTGCCTGCAGCGACGACTACCAGTACTTGACTCCGCACTGCTTTGATAATCACCTCATGCAGCGCCGGCTCATTATCCGGGCCACCCAACGACATTGTAATTACCCGGACGCGCTCCCCATTTGGTCCTCTCCAGGCAAGCGCATACTCGATCGCGTCAATAATCCATTGATAGTCTCCGCTTCCCTCACCCGTTAACACTTTCAAGATCAGCAGGCTTGCCTTCGGCGCCACGCCGGCCACCCCATTGTTATCGTAGACAGCAGCCACAGTGCCGGCCACATGCGTACCGTGATAATGATTATCTTCATACCGTTCCGGGTCTCCGTCATAATCGGTGGTAAAATTCCGGCCCCCGATAATATTCGGTGCCAGGTCGGGGTGATCAAGCTGACAGCCGGTGTCAAGCACCGCGACTACTACGCCTTCTCCATAGTCCGCTGCCTCCCACTCTCCGGGTGCTTGAATCATTTCCACCCCCTGAGGCACTTCGTTCGTCTGCTCCATTACTTCATTAACTGCGGTCGGGAATAAATGCATCTTACTCATCCTATCGTCTCCTCTCAATTTTAACTGCCTCTGCTTACAGAAAAAGATACTTGAGAAGTTTACTTTACGATTTCGAGAAATTCCCAAAAGCCCGGGGTTGTGCTGGTATCAAAACGGCGAATCGCTTTGACAATCTCTTCCTTAATCTCTTGCTCTACATCATCACGGTTGCCATGCGGAATTAATCGGCTTGATTTTTTAATCTTCGGCTCGAACAGATGCAGAATGGCGCGAATTGCTTCCGGGTCGTTATTCCGCGCCTGCCTCGTCAAATCATACAGCGTCTTCACCCGCCTCACCTCTTCCGCATTTCATCCATCATGTCCTGCACTGCTTCGGATAATTGATGGAAACTTTTCTCGAGCCGGAGCAGCAGGTAGAACGTCACTACAATTGGAAAACCGACATTGCGAATCAGATTAATCCATTCGCTCGGGTCCAACGGTCTCACCCTCTCTATAGAATGCGCGCAGGGAAACGAGCGCCCTGCTGTATGATTTGGATACGGATTGCTGGGAGATACCAAGAACTTGTCCGATTTCCTCATGCGTAAGATGGTACAGAAAATACAGTTCAAGAATAGTAAGCTGCCGTTTGGTCAGACGTGTAAGCGCCCTGTATAGAGTCGGGTGGGAGATGTGTTCTGAAAGGCTCTTCGCATTGCGTACGACAATGTCCATCACATCATCTTTTTTATCCGGAAGCTTTTGCTCCCATTCGTGTTTATCAGGTTGCGGTGCTCTTTTTCTGGAAAGCACACAGCGTCCACAAACAGACGATAGTATTCCGGATTGCTTAAAAAGCTTGCAATCACACGATTGGACATCTCCTGTTGATGCTGCTGCAAAAATTCGTGGAATACAGGTTCGAGATGAGGATGCACTTCTTTGTGCACAAACGGATATTTTTCCATATCATCCCTCCTTATATTCTATTAAAGAAGGAAACAACCGGATGTTTAACAACCCCGCTTGCAAGAATCCTTCTAAACGAATAGGCTTGTCCAACGTAGATACGCGTTGCGACCTAGGAGACATATGACAAAATAACCAGAAGAAAAGACAGGAATCAACAGGAGCTCTGCAGCTTCTATGGAGAGAATAAAAGAGGAAAGAAACAAGAATGCTTGTCTTTGTGTTATACGTATTTAGTTTTTGTATCAAACATTCCTGTTCTTTTATTATAGCATGAGTAATAGCAAAAAAGAGGAAAAATATTCTAAATAATCAATAAACCAAATCAACACCGTATATGTATAGAGCATTCAAGCACAGAGTTTGGTGCTGGGCCAACAAATGATTAAGAGATAGCTACTTATTCTTCTTTTTAAGCTGCGTTGCAAGTTCAGCCAACAACTCATTAAAATAGAACGCCGCCTCTTTCATATGAACACCATACCAGGAAAACATTTCTCCATCCACCAGCACCGGCGCGCTGTCAGGAAACATCGCCCGAAACGCTTCCTGATGCGTCTCTTTAAACGGAAACGGCTCGGAAGAAAGAAAAATAAAATCCGGCTTCGCCGCACGCAAATCATCTTCCGTTATTTCCGGATAGCGTCCCGGGGTGTCCTGGAACACATTGACCAGCCCACACTTCTCCAGTAGCGAGTGGATATAGGTACAATTTCCGGCAGCCATATACGGCTTCTGCCAGATAAGGTACGCAACGCGCACACCCTGTACTGGTTTTAAGAAAGAGAAGGCCTCCTCAATCTCATGCGCCATATTCTGTGCAGCCGCTTCGGTCCCGGTAATTTCTCCGAGATCGCGAATCATGCACAGCGCATCTTCGTAATTCTCTACATCGGTTACATAAACGGGATACTTCTCTGCCAAAGCGTCAACCATCTCTTTCGGGTTTTCTTCTTTTTCGGCAATGATAAGTCCGGGATTCAGTTCATCGATGACGTCCGGCTTAATCTGCTTGGTTCCGCCTACACGCCGTACATCCTTAACCTGATTGGCCGGATGAATGCAAAACTGGGTCCGACCCACGATGTCTCCCCCAAGACCGAGTGCAAACAGTGTATCGGTCAATGAAGGGCATAAGGAGATGATACGACGGGGCGGGAATGAAAATGTTACGGTACGGCCGGTGTGATCGGTTACGGTTTTTGTCGACATACTTCCATTACCTCCTTTCATATTTTCATCATAAAAATCGGTTTCACTTACTTGAAAGCAAAAAGATTAATGGGGTCTTCTCTTTGTTTGTACTTCTTCTTTTATTTTTCTAATCTCTTCTACAGATAAGCCAGAAACTTTTGCAATAAGTTGAATATCCGCATTCTTTTCTTCCTCTAGCCATTTCTTTACTAACTCAATTTTTCCTTCTGCTTTTCCCTCCATTTTTCCTTTAGAGTAATACATGTCGGCCAGGTTACTGCGATCCCATGTCAGTCCCATACTTCCACCTTCCTTTCGCACCATTTTATTAAGTTCAACCTCAAAACTTTTTTCTTTTTCTATAGGAAGTTTTAACAAGCCATCGATAAATACAAATAGCTTTTCAATTTTCTCCCGCTGCCACTCTTTTTCTAGCAGCAGGCGAATCAGATTTATTTTAAACTGATAACGTGCATCAATATCTTTTTTGCTTTTCACTACATACAAACCGGCAAGAACAGCCATGCTGAATGGATTTTTCGAGCGAGCTAGTTCCTCTTCATTTTGCTCCACTATCTTGTAAGTTCGGTACGTATAAGTTAATGTCGTATCAAAAAATTCATATTTATACGCAGCCGGTTTATAAGACGGGCTTTCATCCGAAAAAAGCGCCAGGGCAAATATTTTCCTGTCGTATTTATCATACACCCGGTAAAAGTAGCGGAACATCCGCTCAGAAAAATCAAGATCTCGGCTTCCTTGTACTTCAATATGTGTCAATATCCACTTCTCTTCCCCGCTCTTCAAATACAGTTTTGCCAGCTTATCTGTGTACTTCTTTTCTGATTTTGAGTCGGGAAATAGCGTTCGCAGTTCTTGCTCCAGAAA
>NZ_DFMZ01000008.1:2668-3496 GCF_002375825.1 Aneurinibacillus sp. UBA3580 | reverse complement strand
GTTCGCAGTTCTTGCTCCAGAAACTCGTATCCTTTTCTGAAATCCACCGCTGCATATACGTCAGGCGCAAAGAAATGCAAAAACTCCTGAAAAAATTCTTCAATGACTTCTTTCCACAGTGCATCATAATCTAGAAACACTACCCTTCGGTCATTTGTCTCCTCCCCCACTAGACGTTCCCCTTTCCAAGCGTCTTTCGTTCCGTTCTTTTTTCTTTTCATTATATCACATTCCCTGACTCAAACGTTTAAACCAAAACTGTTTTCGTTTTTCTCGCAGTCAACCGCATAAGCGAAAAACATCCACACCAAAAGAAAAACGGCAATATGAAGAGTCTATCCATGTGAAAAGTGTGCTATAATGCATGATTAGTGATACAAATCGTAAACAAAGGATGGTAGATAACCGGTATGATTAGTACAACGGACCTTACGCTCCGCTTTGGCAGCCGCGTGCTTTTCAGCGACGTAAACATAAAATTCACCCCGGGCAACTGCTACGGCCTCATCGGCGCGAACGGCGCGGGAAAATCGACGTTTCTTAAAATTCTCTCTGGCGAAATCGAGCCCACGAACGGCCAGGTCAACATTACGCCGGGCGAACGCCTCGCGGTGCTCAAGCAGAACCACTTTGAGTTTGATGAATTTGAAGTGCTGAAGACCGTCATTATGGGCCATCGCCGCCTCTATGAGATTATGGAAGAAAAAGATGCGCTCTATGCCAAGCCGGACTTCTCCGAAGCAGACGGCATCAAAGCGTCCGAACTTGAGGGTGAATTCGCCGAGCTGAACGGCTGGCAGGCGGAAGCGGAAGCCGGCGAGCTGCTCA
>NZ_DFMZ01000008.1:2417-2550 GCF_002375825.1 Aneurinibacillus sp. UBA3580 | reverse complement strand
GCATTCCGACCGAGCTGCATGATAAAAAAATGAGCGAGCTGGACGGCAGCCAGAAGGTACGCGTGCTGCTGGCGCAGGCGCTGTTCGGCAACCCGGATATCCTTCTGCTTGACGAGCCGACGAACCACCTGGA
>NZ_DFMZ01000008.1:2129-2319 GCF_002375825.1 Aneurinibacillus sp. UBA3580 | reverse complement strand
ACGAGCCGACGAACCACCTGGACTTAGAGTCAATCACATGGCTGGAAAACTTCCTGTATAACTATGAAAATACCGTTATCGTCGTCTCCCATGACCGCCACTTCTTAAACAAAGTGTGCACGCATATCGTCGATATCGACTTTGGTAAAGTACAGCTGTACGTGGGCAACTACGACTTCTGGTACGAATC
>NZ_DFMZ01000008.1:0-2037 GCF_002375825.1 Aneurinibacillus sp. UBA3580 | reverse complement strand
AACTACGACTTCTGGTACGAATCGAGCCAGCTGGCCCTGCAACTGGCAAAAGACGCCAACAAAAAGAAAGAAGAGAAAATCAAAGAACTCGAAGCGTTCATCCGCCGCTTCAGCTCCAATGCGTCCAAAGCCAAACAGGCGACGTCCCGCAAGAAGCAGTTAGATAAAATTACGCTGGAAGACATCCGTCCTTCTTCGCGCCGCTATCCGTACATCAACTTTAAGCCGGAGCGCGAGGCAGGAAAAGATATCCTGACGGTGAAGGGTCTAAGCAAAACCATTGACGGGGAGCAGGTGCTGAACAACATCAACTTCACCGTCAACAAAGGTGACAAGATTGCGCTGGTTGGAACAAACGAGCTGGCAAAAACGACGCTGATGCAAATTCTTATGGGAGAAATCGAAGCGGATGCAGGGGAATACAGTTGGGGCGTCACCACGTCACAGTCGTACTTCCCGAAAGACAACGCCGCGTACTTCGAGGGCTGCGACCTGAATCTGGTTGACTGGCTGCGCCAGTATTCGCACGATCAGGATGAAACGTTTGTGCGCGGCTTCCTCGGACGGATGCTGTTCTCCGGCGAAGAAGCACTGAAAAAAGCGAGCGTCCTCTCCGGGGGCGAAAAAGTACGCTGCATGCTGTCGCGGATGATGCTGTCCGGCGCCAATGTGCTCCTGTTCGACGAACCGACAAACCATCTGGATCTTGAGTCGATTACGGCGCTCAATAACGGACTCATCGATTTTAGCGGTACGTTGATTTTTACGTCGCATGACCACCAATTCGTGCAAACCGTCGCCAACCGCATCATCGAAATTACGCCGAACGGACTCATCGATAAACAAATGGAATACGATGAATATCTGGCAAGCGAAGATGTCAAACAAATGCGTGAGAAAGCCTACGCGTAATCAAAGTGAAGCGCCCGGACACACCGTCCGGGCGTTCTATTTTTGGTCAGCCTTTTTCTGCCAGTGCTCAAAATCCTTTATGTACCGGGTCTGCTGCGGCGAGGGTGCGGCACGCGCATACCCTTCGGAAAGCAGTGTGCGGTTTACCATTTCGTTTCCGAGCCATACATAAGCTGTAATCTTCCCTTCTCCCTCAAAGGGCTGTTCGTCATAATCAAGCTCGATTTGCTGGCCGGATACCTTTTCTTTCAGAAAGCGTTTCGCGTCCGGCTCTGTGAAGACCTCAATTCCTTGCAGACGAATGCGATATGTTTCCCCCTGAATCGTAGCGACAATGAGATTGTCTTTCGTTACTTTGTACGCATAAGCGGTTACCGTCCCGTCCGGCACACCCGCCTCCTTCCCGTGTAATACTGAAACTCTCTCAAGCTGAATGTACGAAATACAGAAAAAACAAAGAAACCAAAACAGGAAGACGAAATCATGCAGGCGAAACACCAGAGGCCTCCTTCCTTCTTGAAGTCCCTTTTAACCATATGCCGAAGGCCTTTGATAATTGACTGATTTTCCGTTTGAAAATACAATGGTTGGAAAGAAGAAAAGAGAAACGAGGGGCCCGGATGAAAGAGCGATACATTTTTATTGATTTTGAATTTACGACATTTGACAGAAAGGAAGCGCCAAAAGGATTTTTTCATGAGGTTATTGAAGCAGGCATGGTTATCGTAGAAAATAAGGAAATCGTAGATACGTTTTCCTCTCTGGTGGCTCCGGTGTTCTTCCCGCAGTTAGGCGAGAAGTGCATAAGTCTGACCGGCATCAAACAGGAAGACGTACTCGGCGGCATAGAGTTTAAGGCGATGATCGATGAACTGCTGGCTCGCTACATACCGGAGAAGACGACGCTGGTGACATGGGGCGATCTGGACATTAAAGGACTGCGCCGCAACTGCCGCGAACACCGCATAAAGTTTCCGTTTTCCGTTATGCTGGAGGATTGGCTGGATCTGTCTAAAGCATATCAATTCTATTATGGACACAAAGACACGCCCGGGTTATGGTATGCCTTAGACAAGTATGGATTAGCGGAAGGGGTCCAATCTCACCGTGCACTTGACGACGCTC
>NZ_DFMZ01000031.1:33916-37298 GCF_002375825.1 Aneurinibacillus sp. UBA3580 | reverse complement strand
GTTCTCTTCTCTCTTTTCCTTCGCACCACAAAAGTCAGCCGCCCTTCCCTTGATTTTCATGGCAGGGCTTGTGGTTCATCGGCCGTGGTGGTCTGGCTTATATGTATGCTTGAGAAATATAGTTTTATTTAAAGGAGATTGACAATCATTGACAACTTTTTATGAATTTGAGCTCCATCACTCCGTAGTTCGTGCTCTTACTGAGATGGGACTAGAAAAGGCAACCCCCATTCAGGAACAGACGATTCCGATAGCACTTCAGAGAAAAGACGTGATTGGACAGGCGCAGACCGGTACAGGAAAAACCGCTGCTTTTGGCATTCCGCTTATTGAGAGGCTGGATCCTGAAGAGGAGAAAATCCAGGGCGTTGTACTAACCCCGACCCGGGAGTTAGCCGTTCAGGTAGCGGGGGAGTTAAATAAGATTGCCCGATTCAAGAAGATTCGTGTTTTGCCTATTTATGGCGGACAGGATATGAATAGACAGATTCGGGAATTGAAGAAAAAGCCTCACGTTATCGTGGCTACGCCTGGACGTTTCATGGATCATATGAGAAGAAAGACCATTCGTCTTCATTCTATTGATATGGTCGTTCTGGATGAGGCGGATGAAATGCTGAATATGGGCTTTATCGATGATATCAAGACGATTTTGAATGAAGTTCCGGAAGAGAGACAGACGCTGCTGTTCTCGGCGACCATGCCGAAACCGATTCAGGAAATCGCCGGTAATTTTATGAAAGATCCTGACATCATCAAGGTTAAGGCCAAAGAAGTTACGGTTTCTAGTATTACACAGCAATGTATAAAGGTAATAGAAAGAGAAAAATTCGGCGTATTGTGCCGCTTACTGGATATCGATATGCCTGAACTGGCCATCATATTCGGAAGAACAAAGCGGAGAGTAGATGAGCTATCGGAAGCGCTGAATAAACTCGGCTACGGTGCGGAAGGCATTCATGGAGATTTGAACCAGGCGAAGCGGGACAGTGTACTGCGGAGGTTCAAAGAAGGCAAAATTAACGTGCTTGTCGCCACTGACGTTGCCGCCCGCGGTCTGGACATTAGCGGAGTAACGCACGTCTATAACTTCGATGTTCCTCATGATCCGGAAAGCTATGTACACCGTATCGGCAGAACGGGCCGTGCGGGTAAGACGGGATTGGCGATTACGTTCGTTACTCCGGGAGAGGTCGAGCATATTAAAACCATTGAAAGTATCACCAAAAAGAAAATGGATTGGCGTCCGGTTCCGACGGAGGCCGAAGCCGCCGAGCAGCAGCAGCGGTTGGCTGCCGAAAAATTGCTGAGTACGGCGGAAGCAGAAGACTTGCAGGCATACAAAGGAATGGCCAAGCAACTGCTTGAAGAAGTCGATTCTGTAACTTTGGTATCTGCGGTTTTGAAGATGCTGACAAAGGAATCGAATACAGGTGCGGTAAAATTAACGGAAGAGGCACCGTTGCGGGTGAAAAAGAAGCGGTTTGAGGATAAAGGAAAATCAAGAAGTAGAGACGGTAGAGGCAGAGAAAACAAAGGCCGCAGCAAAAAATTCGATAAATCATCCGGCCGTTCTTTCTTTGGGGATAATAAAAAGCCGAAGAAAAATGCCAGACGGAAAAACGCGTAAGCAGACAGGGGGATTGCCGCATAGGGAATCCCTCTTTATTTTTAGAGAAAACCACCATGGCATCTCAGCCGCAACCCCGATATGAAAATTGAGAGAAGGCCATCTGACTTTTGCGGTACGAAGGAAAAGAGAGGAAAGAATGAGGAGAGGATTTCAATGGTGAAAAAGGCGAACGCCTTTTTCTACCCTGGCTCTTCTTCCCCTCTTTCTTTCCTCATGATTTTCACAGAAAAACGACTTCCTTCTCGTTTAGGTATCAGGGAATTTGTCTAAGTATGATTGGAAGGAGCCGAAATTTTACCTGTGAAATTTGCAAAGGTGAAAAACCAGGTATGTTGAACTCTCTATACGTAGACGATATTATGTATAACAAAGGTACATACACACAGCTACCGTCTACTTTGTATAGAGAGGTTGATTGCATTGGAAAACAAGCCGAGTTCCTCGAACTTTATCAAAAGCATTGTTATCGATGATCTAAAGTCCGGAAAAGTAAAAGAGGTTGTGACCCGCTTTCCTCCGGAGCCGAATGGATATTTACATATTGGACATGCCAAGTCCATCTGTCTGAACTTTGAACTCGCCGATGAGTTTGGCGGTAAGACAAACCTGCGTTTTGATGATACTAACCCATTAAAAGAAGATACGGAATACGTACAATCTATCAAAGAAGACGTTGAGTGGCTCGGATTTGAGTGGGACGGACTGTTCTTCGCTTCTGATTATTTCGAAGAAATGTATAATCGCGCCGTGCTGCTGATCAAGAAAGGCAAAGCGTACGTGGATGACCTGTCGCCCGAGCAAATCCGTGAAATGCGCGGCACGCTGACGGAACCGGGCAAAGAAAGTCCGTATCGGAGCCGCAGCGTGGAAGAGAATCTCGATTTATTCGAACGCATGCGTAAAGGCGAATTCAAAGACGGTGAGAAAGTGCTGCGTGCTAAAATCGATATGGGCTCCCCGAATATTAACATGCGCGATCCGGTACTCTACCGTATTGCGCATGTAACGCACCATAATACAGGTAACAAATGGTGTATCTATCCAATGTACGACTTCGCCCATCCTCTTGAGGATGCGATCGAAGGCGTTACCCATTCCATCTGTACGCTGGAATTTGAAGATCATCGTCCGTTGTATGACTGGGTCATTCGGGAATGCGAAATGGAAAACACGCCGCATCAATATGAATTTGCCCGGCTGAATCTAACCAATACGGTGATGAGTAAGCGCAAGCTGAAACAGCTGGTAGATGAGAAGTTCGTAGACGGTTGGGATGATCCGCGTATGCCGACCATTTCGGGACTGCGCAGAAGAGGATTTACACCGGAATCAATCCGCGCTTTCTGCAGGGAGATTGGTGTTGCCCGCAGCAATAGTCTCGTCGATGCTAAGATGCTCGATCATTTCATCCGCGAAGATTTGAAGTTGAAAGCGCCGCGTACCATGGGTGTGCTGCGTCCGCTTAAGGTCGTCATTACCAACTATCCGGAGGGCCAGGTAGAGATGCTGGATGCGGAAATTAACCCGGAGAATCCGGAGATGGGAATGCGCCAGATTCCGTTCTCCCGTGAAATCTATATCGAGCAAGACGATTTTATGGAGGACCCGCCGAGCAAGTATCATCGTTTGTATCCGGGCAATGAGGTGCGTTTAAAGCACGCATACTTCATTAAATGCAATGATGTTATCAAAGACGAGAACGGCAACGTGATAGAGCTACATTGCACGTATGATCCGGAAACGAAGAGC
>NZ_DFMZ01000031.1:32797-33809 GCF_002375825.1 Aneurinibacillus sp. UBA3580 | reverse complement strand
ACGAAGAGCGGTACAGGCTTCACCGGACGTAAAGTAAAGGGCACGATTCACTGGGTAGAAGCAACGAACGCGGTGCCCGCCGAGTTCAGATTATACGAACCGCTCATTCTGGATGAAGAAGGGGCAGAAGAAGAAGGCAAGACATTCCTTGATTATGTAAATCCAAATTCGCTTGAGATTGTACAAGGCTTTGTGGAACCAAATATGAAAGGTGCCAAGCCGCACGACAAGTTCCAGTTCTTCCGCCATGGATACTTCAATGTAGACCCTAAGCATACCACCGAAGAGAAATTGGTGTTCAATCTCATTGTATCTCTGAAAAGCTCGTTTAAACTTCCGAAGTAAGCAGGATATAACCTGGAAAAAGCCTTACTGTCATTACTTATGTAAGGCTTTTTCTTTTTGCCTTTTGCCGTCAAATTGCTTGTAAACAATGCGGAAAGGTGAAACTAAACCAAGCATAGGACGTATCTACCTGTACGAAGAAATCATGGGGGCATATGAAAGTGAAAAATATAAACAATCGTGCGCTTTTGCAGGAGCTGGATTATGTATTCAAAAAATTGGGTAGAAAAATAGCGCTGGACTTCACTAAGCGAGTCAGCCCCGGAATCTCGGTTTCCCAGAGTTTGATTTTAGGTATATTGAATGAGGATGGGCCAAAGAAAATCTCCGAACTGGCAGAAGAACTGGAAATTACGCTGCCTTCTATTACTACGTTAGCAGACAAGCTGGTAGCGCAAGGCTATGTAGAACGAAAAAGATCGGAGAAAGATCGCCGGATCGTCTATCTCCATATTACGGAGCAGGGCCACAGTATTTTGCATGATCTCATGGAGGAGAAGAAAAGGAGGCTGCATAAGTATTATGCGGCATTGTCTGAAGAAGACATTCGGCATTTAATCCGAATTTACCGTATTATACTCACCAATCTGGAGGAAGCGGACAAGCAAAGATAGCGGACGGGTCTTGTATAGAAAACTTTAGTTTTTGTTCCGGTATAGGAAAGTAT
>NZ_DFMZ01000031.1:29397-32703 GCF_002375825.1 Aneurinibacillus sp. UBA3580 | reverse complement strand
TTTGTTCCGGTATAGGAAAGTATATTTTACTTTATAGTGATAAAGCAAAATATACTTTCCCTCCATTCGTAAGCGGGGAAAAGTTATTATTTTACGGATACTTCCGCCGCCAGATTTTCGGTCTTCCCTGGTCCATACAGGCGGTATGCGGCATGATTGGTAGGACCCACATACTTGTTCAGCGGGAAAGAGTGGCGGATGGCTTCTGTGATGAAAGCTTTTGCCACATCAATCGCTTCGCGTGCGGACTTTCCTTTTGCGAGTTCGGCGGTGATAGCCGCGGAGTAGGTGCAGCCTGCGCCGTGCGTATAGGAAGTTCCGATGCGTTCGGATTCCAATATTTCGAAATTCTTTCCATCATACAGCACGTCTACGGCAGCTTCGTGTTCGAGTTTGCCGCCGCCTTTCACGATAACGTACTTAGCGCCGCGTTCTTGAATTCTGGCTGCTGCTTCTTTCATCTGGTCGACGGTCTTAATCGGCCCCATCCCGCTCAATTGAGACGCTTCAAACAAATTCGGCGTCACGACAAGCGCTTTCGGAACGAGTACATCGCGCAGACATTCGTTTGTCTCTGGATGCAGCGCTTCATCTGCTCCTTTGCATACCATAACCGGGTCTACGACCAGATTTTTCAGTCCGTATTTCTCGATTTTGCCGGCCGCCAGCTCGATAATGTCGATAGAGCCGAGCATTCCTGTCTTCAAAGCGTCAACGCCGATGCCTGCCAGAACGGTTTCCAGCTGTGCTTCAAGCGTGCTTAATTCAATCGGAAATACATTATGGAACCATCCGTTATGCGGATCTTGCGCCACAATGACTGTTAACGCGGTCATACCGTATACGCCGCGTTCCTGGAACGTTTTCAAATCGGCCTGAATACCGGCGCCGCCGCTTGTATCCGATCCGGCAATCGTTAATGCCTTATACATCGTCATATTCATTAATCCTCCTTACAACGGCGTAATCATTGATTTATGCCTATTCTTATTCTGTGAGGGTCGAAAAAGGATGACTCACAGGCGGTCTCTTTATCAATTATAACAATCACGGTAAAGAGTACAATCAAAAAGCGGGACAAGTTTATGTTTTTAAAATTTTGCATGGCACATTGCAAGTGGCAGAAGTGCATGATATCATTTGAATATACATAATTAAACACTGGTTAATTATCGGAGTGAGGTGTTGATATGGCAGCAAGAAAAGCGGTAGACCAGGAACTTACAAGGGAAAGAATTCTGGACGCGGCCAGAGAACTGTTCGTTACATACGGGTATCGAAATGTTTCGATGCGCCAAATCGCCAGAGAACTGGGATACAGCCACGGTTCGATTTATTACCATTTTGAGAATAAGGCAGAGCTTTTTTATGCCCTGGTCAGCGAAGGATTTGCCCTGTTGAATAAGGTGCTTGATGATATTATGGCCCAGGAAGAGAAAACGCCGGGTGAGAAGCTGGAAGATATCCTAGTCGGATATATCGAATTTGGTCTGACACATCAGAGCCATTATGAAGTTATGTTCTTGATTAAGGACCAGGAAGTGAAGAGCTATCTGCAGCAAGAGCCGAATCTCAGTTATGAAAAATTCGCGAAAGCGATCTATGCGCTCAGCGGGAAAAAAGCGAGTGTGACGAAGATATGGTCCGTATTCCTGGCTCTGCATGGCTTTGTGGCGCATTACTACAAGACGGAGAACACGTTTGCGAATGCCGAACCTGCGGCCAGATCGCATGCACGATTTTTATTAAGAGGGTTGGAGTAAATTTTTTTTACCATTAATTGAACGATGGTTAATAATTGAAACAGGAGGGATATGGAATGAAAAAAGCGTTAGTGTTGGGAGCATCGGGCGGGATGGGATATGCGCTGGTGAAGGAGTTAGCAGGCCGGGGGATTGAGACTGTCGCATTTGCGAGAACGAAGGAGAAGCTCGACAAACTTTTTGGCGGAATGGAAAATGTAAGGATTGCATCAGGAAATGTATACGTATTGAAAGACATTATCGAGGCTGGAGAAGGTACGGACGTAATTTTTCATACGGTAAACATTCCGTATCCGGAATGGCGGACAGGACATCCTACCATTATGAAGAATGTGCTGGCTGCCGCTTCTGCCCTGAAGGCCAAATTCGCATTTGTAGACAATATTTACGCATACGGAAGAGGAAACGGCCAGGAGATTACCGAAGAATATCCAAAGCGTCCACATACGAAGAAAGGAAAAATACGGCTTGAGCTGGAAAGAATGGTGAGAGAAGCACATAAGGGAGGCGTTCCGGCTTTGATTGCCCATTTTCCGGATTTCTATGGACCACATGCGCCGAACACGGTTTTGAATTATACGCTGGAATCGATGCTATCGGGCAAGAAAGCCATGTTTGTCGGACGGCAGGATGTGAAACGGGAATATATCTTCACGCCGGACGGAGCGAAGGCGCTGGTGGAGCTGGCGATGCGGGAGGAAGCGTACGGCCAGAATTGGAACATTCCGGGCTGCACAGTCATCTCCGGCAAGGAAATTGTCGCCATCGTAAGAGAACTAACCGGATTCCGGGGCAAAGTAGGAACCGTAAGCAAAGGAATGATTACACTCATTGGTTTATTTAACAAAGCGATGTGGGAAGTAAGGGAAATGATGTATTTGATGGAAGAGCCAGTTGTTTTATCAGGCAATAAATATGAGACGCATATCGGGCCGCTGCCGAAGACGCCTTATGAGGAAGGGATCAGGCAGACACTGAATTGCATGAAGGGAGATTAAGCGTATACCATGATTCTGATTGGCTTAACCGGTTGGGGCGATCATGATAATTTATATATCGATAAAATACCGAGTCGGGATAAGCTGCAGGTATATAGTTCATACTTTCCTGTGGTGGAAGTGGACAGCTCGTTTTACGCCGTCCAGCCGGTAAAGAATTACGTAAAGTGGGTTCAGGATACGCCGGAACGATTCGGATTCATCGTCAAAGCATATCAGGGGATGACCGGGCATCTGCGAGGTGACAATCCGTTCACCAGTATGGGGGAGATGTTTGACGCATTTAAACGCTCGATACAACCTGTGATCGAAGCAGGGAAGCTGAAAGCTGTGCTGTTCCAGTATCCACCCTGGTTTGATTGTACGCAGAAGAATATCGGCATTCTTCGCTATACGAAGGAAAAAATGGAAGACATCCCGGTTGCGCTTGAATTCCGGCATCAGAGCTGGTTTGCGCCCCGGATGAGGGAGAGGACGCTTGCGTTTATGGAACGGGACGGCTGGATTCATAGCATCTGCGACGAGCCGCAGGCGGGGGTCGGGCT
>NZ_DFMZ01000031.1:0-29312 GCF_002375825.1 Aneurinibacillus sp. UBA3580 | reverse complement strand
AACGACGAGCCGCAGGCGGGTGTCGGTTCAATCCCGACAGTGCTGCACCCTACCCACCCTGCACTGACCATCGTCAGATTTCATGGCCGCAACGTATCGGGGTGGCACAGCAGCGGACAGCCGAACTGGCGGGATATACGCTATTTATATCGGTACAGCACGGAAGAATTGAAGGAGTGGAAAGAGAAGCTTGAATTCCTGCAGACTAAATCTCAGGAAGTGTGTGTCGTATTCAATAACAATTCCGGTGGCGATGCAGCAGACAATGCGAAGGAAATGATGGAACTTCTTGGCATTGAATATGAGGATTTAGGACCGAGGCAGCTAAAATTTTTTTAGTAAATATGAAAAAATTATTAAGTGAATATTAAATGAAAAAAATGGAAGAAAGCGGTTCGGAGCATGCTTTTTGCGGACTGTTTTCTTCCTTTTTATTGAATGAAAAACTTTAATCAGTCATTTATGAAGAAATTATGAAGTCGAATTGTGAAATTTTATTGTCGATTTTGTTACAAGGTCACAGGATTTCGGTAACTTTGCTATAATAGGCATCGCATCCTAACTTTATTAACATTAACACCATGAAAAGGAGAGTAAGATAGCAGAATTTTACTAAAAAACAAAACATGGATGTGGAGCTGTCTTAAGGAAACAGAAGGGAGGTAACTCGAGCAGTTATGACTAAAAAAGGACTTGTGAAATTGGGCACAATTTTTCCCTTTTTACTGCTATTGCTCACTGGTTGTACAGAAAAGATTGAGGTTTTAGATCCTCAGGGACCGGTCGCTCGAAGCCAGTATAACTTAATTCTCTGGTCTTTTGCACTGGTAGCGATTGTATTGATCGTTGTATTTGTTGCATTTACTATTATTCTCATTCGTTACCGTGAGAGACCGGACAATATGGATTATGAGCCGCCGGAAACACAGGAAAACAGCAAACTGGAAATTATCTGGACCGTGATTCCGTTTTTAATCGTTGTTGCTCTTGCCATTCCGACCGTTCAGATTACGTACGGGTTGGAGAAAAAGCCTGAGCAAGAACCGATTAGAATTCAGGTAGTTGCTGCGGACTGGAAGTGGATTTTCAAGTATCCTGAGCAAGGAATCGAGACGGTGAACTATGTTCACATTCCGGCCGGACAACCGGTTGAGTTCCAGCTTGACGCAACGGAAAACATGAACTCCTTCTGGGTGCCGAAGCTGGGCGGACAGGAATACACGATGCCCGGACACACAGGATATCTTGTGCTGCAAGCGGACAAACCGGGCGAGTATGACGGAAAAAGCAACAACTTTACGGGTGAAGGTTTTGCCCATATGAAGTTTAAAGTCATTGCGCAAGAACCTGAGGACTTCGATAAGTGGGCGAGAGAAACAAAAGCAACAGCACCGAAGCTGACGGACGAGAAGTTCCAAGAAATCATTAAAAAAGGCGTACTGGAAGAACGTCTGACATTTTCCAGCACGCATGATGACTCTGTGATTCAAAGTGTGCATCAATATCGTAAAAAATCTGGCGAATCTAACGGCCATCAACAACATTAATAGAGTAACTTTGTGACGGAAGGAGGAAGGAAAAGTGCGTTTGGATGAATTTTTTGTAACAGGCGATCCAATGATTTATGCTGCGGACGTTTCGATTGTTTTAACGATTATTGCGATCGTAGCTGTACTAACGTACTTTAAAAAGTGGAAATGGCTCTGGACAGAGTGGCTGACTACCGTTGACCATAAGAAAATCGGTATCATGTACATTCTTGCTGCTCTTTTGATGATGTTCCGGGGTGGGGTAGACGGATTGCTAATGCGTATCCAGTTAGCTGCGCCGGACATGAAATTCCTGGAGTCTGAACACTATAACCAAATCTTTACCACACACGGTACGCTCATGATTATCTTCATGGCGATGCCGTTTATCTTCGGTATGATTAACATCGCGATGCCGTTGCAAATCGGCGCACGCGATGTGGCGTACCCCTGGCTGAACGCCCTGAGCTTCTGGCTCTTCTTCGCGGGTGCGATGCTGTTTAACATTTCATTCGTTATCGGCGGGTCTCCGGATGCCGGCTGGACCAGCTACACGCCGCTGGCAAGTATTGAGCACAGCCCGGGCGTAGGTCAGAACTATTATCTCTGGGGCCTGCAGCTCTCCGGTATCGGCTCACTGGCGAGTGGTATCAACTTTATGGTTACCATTCTGAGAATGCGCGCACCGGGTATGACATTAATGAAAATGCCGATGTTCACCTGGTCCGTATTTATTACATCCATCATTATCGTGTACGCGTTCCCGATTCTGACAGTTGCTCTGGCGCTGTTGACTTTTGACCGTATGTTCGGAACCCACTTCTTTACGGTCGATGGTGGCGGTATGCCGATGATGTGGCTAAACCTGTTCTGGATGTGGGGACACCCTGAAGTATATATCGTTGTTCTTCCGGCATTCGGTATTTTCTCCGAGGTCGTAAGTACGTTCTCGCGTCGTCGTCTGTTTGGTCACCATGCGATGGTTATGTCCATGGCCGCTATCGCGGTTCTGAGTTTTATCGTATGGGTGCACCACTTCTTTACAATGGGTGCAGGACCGGCCGTTAACTCATTCTTCTCGATTTCGACGATGCTTATTGCTGTGCCTACGGGCGTTAAGATTTTTAACTGGTTGGCTACGATGTACAAAGGACGCATCCGATTTACGGTTCCGATGCTGTGGACGCTTGCGTTTATCCCGAACTTCGTCATCGGTGGTGTAACAGGCGTTATGCTTGCGGCTGCTCCGGCTGACTATCAGTACCATAATAGCTATTTCCTCGTAGGGCACTTCCATTATGTGCTGATTGCGGGTGTCGTATTTGGTATGATAGCGGGTCTGTACTACTGGTGGCCGAAATTCTTCGGCTTCAAGCTGAATGAGCGTCAAGGTAAGCATGGCTTCTGGTGGTTCATGATCGGGTTTAACCTTACGTTCTTCCCGCAGTACATTCTCGGCCTGATGGGTATGCCGCGCCGTATTTATATGTACACTAACGCGGATTGGAGCCTGCTGAACATGACGTCTACCATCGGTGCGGTTATGCAAGGTATCGGCTTCTTGATTATTTGCTACAACATCTACTGGAGCGTTCGTTACGCGCCCCGTACAAACGAAGCAGATCCGTGGGATGGCGGCCGTACACTGGAGTGGGCAATTCCTTCTCCGGTACCGTATTACAACTTCTCCCGCGTACCTGAGATTAAAGAATTAGATCCGGTATGGTATGCGAAGAAACGTGGTGAGAAGTTGATCGACGGTCCGCTTGAGAAGATTCATATGCCAAGCAACTCCGGAGTACCGTTCATCCTTGGTCAAATCTTCTTTGTCTTCGGTTTTGGCTTTGTCTTCGGATGGTTCTGGATGGTTATTCCGGCTTTCATCGCCATCTTGCTGTGCATGGCCTGGAGATCGTTCGATTATGATGATGGTTACTACGTGAATGTAGAAGAAATTAAAGAGATAGAGGGGGTATAACGAATGGCAGCACACGTTGATCCAGGGTACAAGGGACCCCTCGAATATGCCACAGAAGAAGGCAGGATGAATATTCTGGGCTTCTGGATTTTCCTCGGAGCCGAATTCGTTCTCTTCTCGTGTCTGTTCGCCATGTACATCGTGCTGCAGGGTAGTACGGCAGGCGGACCGACGTCGCAGGAACTGTTTGAGTTCAAGAGCATGTTGATCCAAACCCTTTTACTTTTGACCAGTAGTTTTACCTGCGGTCTGGCGATTCATGAGATGCGCCGCGAGAATAAAAAAGGATTGATTATTTGGTTAATCATTACGCTGCTTTTAGGTCTCGGCTTCCTGTATATGGAAATCGAAGAGTTCTTGCTCTATATCTACCATGAGGGAGCTACATGGGGTACAAGCGCATTCTTGTCTTCCTTCTTCGTGCTAGTAGGAACGCACGGTGCGCACGTAACGCTTGGTTCTCTGTGGATGATCAGCATTATTATCCAGTTGGTGCAGCGCGGACTGACACCGAGAACGACACGCAAGGCGTTCATCATTGGTCTGTACTGGCACTTCCTGGATGTTATGTGGATTTTCATCTTTACAATTGTCTATCTGACCGGAATGGTGGTGTAATCGATGGCTTCACATAATAATGAACAATATGTAGAAGAGCATGATCACCACGGTTTTCCGTGGGGGCACGTCATTGGATTTATCCTTTCCCTGGTGCTGACGGGCGCGGCGCTATGGTTTGTATTCAATTCCGGATTGTCCACAAGCGTTGCGATTGGGATCAGTATTGTCCTGGCTATTCTGCAGGTGTTTGTACAGCTGTATATGTTCATGCATATCCGTGAAAGCAAATCGGCACCGTTCCAATCGGGCGCCATTTACTTCGGGATATTCATCGCGCTTACGGTTGTGCTGGGGTCCATCTTCGTTATGTGGTACGTGTTAGTGAGCCACATGTATTGAAAAGAGAGAGCGGGTTGCCTTTATGCGGCGCCCGCTTTCCTTTTACAAAAGGTGAATTTGACTTATGATAAATAGGAGGGCAGGCAAACATAGTACTGAAATGGAGTGATGACGATATGGATAAGAATACAATCGAAAAGCGGCAAGAGCTTGCAACGTTCGCAGGCGGGTGCTTCTGGTGTATGGTTACTCCGTTTGAAGAGATGCCGGGTATTGTAAGCATCGTTTCCGGCTATACAGGCGGCCACAAGGAAAATCCGACGTATGAAGAAGTATGCTCGGAGACGACGGGTCATTACGAAGCGGTACAGATTACGTTTGAACCGGATATATTTCCATATGAGAAGCTGCTCGACATTTACTGGCGCCAGATCGACCCGACCGATCCGGGAGGGCAGTTCTACGACCGTGGACAGTCGTATCAGACTGCGATTTTCTATCACAGCGAAGAACAGAAGCGGCAAGCGGAAGCGTCTAAACAAGCGCTAGAGGAGAGCGGACGTTTTAACAAACCGATTGTTACAAAAATTCTGCCCGCTACTGCGTTCTATCCGGCGGAAGAATATCATCAGAACTACCACAAGAAAAATCCGCTCCATTACAAAATGTACCGTAAGGGCTCCGGACGCGAAGCATTTATTGAAGAAAACTGGGGCAAGAAGCGGGATAAAGAATTACTGAAGCAAAAGCTAACTCCGATGCAATATGAAGTAACGCAAAATAACGGTACAGAGCCTCCCTTCCGCAATGAGTATTGGGATAACAAACGAGAAGGAATTTATGTGGATATTGTTTCTGGCGAACCATTGTTCAGTTCGCTTGACAAGTTTGATTCCGGTTGCGGCTGGCCAAGCTTTACAAAGCCGCTGAACGAAGAGAGCATTGAAGAACGGCCTGACTACAGCCATTTTATGATTCGCACCGAAGTGCGGAGCAAAGAGGCTGACTCGCATCTGGGCCATGTATTCGACGATGGTCCGGCTCCGACCGGATTACGTTATTGTATTAACTCCGCCGCACTGCGCTTTATTCCGAAAGAAGATCTCGAAAAAGAAGGCTATGGGCAATATTTGAAGTTGTTTGTAACAGAATAGCGAATGGAGCTAAGGGGATTCATTATGAAAATAGCAAAAGGTTTATTATATGGCGTACTTGCATGCAGTCTGTTTGGAATTATCGGATGTGCAGAGCAGCCACAGCAATCGGGACAGCCGAAGCAGGAACAAAACCAGCAAGCTCCAAAGGAAGAAAAACTAACATTCTCTGATCCGCGACTGCAACGGATTTCTGAGAAATTCGATACGAAATATACGCAACAAGAGCTGCCACAGGAGAATTTAGTTAAGTACGACTTGATGGAGTTAACATTCGAATATAAGAATGGTACGGTTTATAAAGCGGATGAAAGTGGGTACTTCAGTCTGAACAGTTACCAGGTCAAAAAAGAGAATGAGCTTTACGATTGGCAAAAAGATGATATAGTGACACTGTTTGTTTTAAACGGAGGCGATGGTCAACCCCCGTACGCACTTGAGCAAATTAAGGAAGCGAAAGCAAGGACAAAAGATAAAGACGTGCTTGAGGTTCTTACGGAATTGGAAAAAGGGTTAAAGGAAATGCCAAACGATATTGTTCTCGGGAAAACTTCAGAGGAAGACAGGAAGAAGTACCCCGTAATTCAAAAGTATAAAGAAGTAGAATTGGCTATGCAGAAAGAGAACTATGAGGAGAACAAAAAGAAGTAAAGAATGACATAATAAATGGATCCGGCGCCAGTCTGTTTGGAAGAAAAACAGGCTGGCGCCTTTTTTACAAAGAAATACATTTCTTTAACAGTCTATTCATTCTGCTATAACAATACAGTTGTATGATTTAAGTAACAAGTAAATACGCCAAGGTTGGAGTCCAGGGAGAAACCTCAAATAGAACTTACAAGAAGAGCCGCATAAGGACAAGCGCGGCCTGCGTGCTGTAATTCTATTTAAGGTTTTTTTATTTGAAAGGAGGCAAGTCGTGAATCGCGCCGATTTTTATGCAGGACTTGCAAGCAGTAGAAAGATTGCGTCAGTCAAAGAGGAGAAGTTACTGGAGAAAGCGTTAAAAGCCGATGTGGGTGCTATCGTTCTATCGGTTGGAAATGTTGGTAGCATTGCACGGTACGTACAGCTTTATAAAGCGCATGGTATTCCGGTGCTTATCCATCCGGAACGCATCGGTGGCATGAGCCAGGATAAAGAAGGCATCGCGTTTTTGGCCCGATGCGTAAAACCGGACGGTATCATCACTACCCGCAACCATTTGGTGAAGCAGGCGAAAAAGCATGGGTTGATCACCGTCCAGCGTTTCTTTCTTGTCGATAGTGACGCCGTTAAATCCACCCTTTTTTCCGTCCAGGAGACGGAACCGGATGCGGTAGAGATTATGCCCGCGCTTCTTCCTGAATTTATCACCGAATTTCGCAAACAAATCGCTGTACCGATTATTGCCGGAGGACTGATTTCGAATCGGGAGCAGGTAATGAAAGCGTTGTGCTACGGAGCGATTGCCGTGTCGATGGGAAACCACCATTTATGGAAGGAGAGAGTAGCCGGTGAACCGTATCCGCTGTCGGTTGTTTGATTTGGATGGGACGCTGCTTGATAGCCGGGATTCGGTTGTAGATGCCGTACATACGACAGCAGAAGAACTTGTTTTCTCTGGTCAAAGAGGAACTGGAGACGATATGAAAGGAGTCAAGACGACATGGCCCAGGTCATATTGAAGCAAGTTACGAAAGCATATGAGAGCCAAACCGTCATCGAGAATCTGGATTTAACGATACCGGACGGATCGTTTACCGTGCTGGTCGGACCCTCCGGTTGCGGCAAATCGACTACACTTCGCATGATTGCAGGACTCGAAGAAATAACAGGAGGCGAGCTGTGGATCGGAGATGAACAAGTCAATCACGTACCGCCCGGAAAACGCGATATCGCGATGGTATTCCAGAATTATGCGCTGTATCCGACGATGAGCGTATTCGATAACATCGGATTCGGCCTGCGGAACCGCGGTATTTCCCGTGCCGAAACGAAGCGGCAGGTAGAAGAGATTGCGGAAGTAGTCGGACTGACTGATTATCTGCACCGTAAGCCTTCCCAGCTATCCGGCGGTCAGCGGCAGCGGGTGGCGCTGGCGCGTGCCATGGTGAAGAAGCCGAAAGTATTCCTCATGGATGAGCCGCTATCCAATCTGGACGCCAAGCTGCGCAATCAGATGCGGGTAGAACTGACGGCTTTACATAAACAGATGGGCACGACGTTTATCTATGTGACGCACGATCAGGTAGAAGCGATGACGATGGGAGATCAGATTGTCGTTATGAATAACGGTAAGATTCAGCAGGTTGCTTCTCCCATTGATTTATATTCGATGCCAAAAAATCTGTTTGTTGCCCAGTTCATTGGCTCTCCGGCGATGAACATTATCGCTGCACGCAATCAACCGTCCTGTGTTATCGGGTTCCGTCCCGAGAAAGCGAACATTCATGTGCAAAAGGACGCAGGTCCTCCTGCTGATGCCGGGCTTACGCTTAACGGAACGCTCGTATCCCGCGAAATTCTCGGTTCGGAATTGCTGTATTACGTACAGATAGACGATGAGCGTGTCATTGTCAAAGGCAATACGGAAAGCATTATCGAAATTGGCACGAATGTCCGGGTGTTCGTAGACGTCAAGCAGTTGTATTTCTTCGATAAAGCGACGGGTGCGAGGATTACCGGAGAAAAAATCCGCGGTGTCGCAAGTGCCGTAGTGGGGGGAATCGCATAGATGCGAAACGAAGCGGTAGCGAAGTCGGAAGCGGAAATTTTCGAGCCGATGCATACGCAGGTGGAACCCCGGCCGTATTCACTGGTGGAACGCTGGGAGAAGCTTCGCCCTTATGCGTATGTAGCGCCTGCACTTCTGTTTTTTATCGTATTTTTTTTCTATCCGATCGGATACGTAATTTATCTTAGCTTTCATGATTGGTCACTTTTGAATCTGGAAGAAAAAGAGTGGGTCGGGTTTGCCAATTTCACCGATCTGTTTCAGGAACAAGATTTCCATCAGGTGATAGTAAACACGACTGTCTTTACGGTACTGACGGTAGCGCTGGGCATCGGACTTGCATTCCTCCTGGCACTGTGGCTGAACCGGAAAGCAAAAATCTACGGCATAATCCAGGGGACGATTTTCAGCCCGCATATTATCTCGCTCGTATCCGTGTCTATGCTGTGGATGTGGATGATGGACCCGCAGTACGGATTGCTGAATGCGGGACTAGAAGCGATAGGCTTGCCCGCATATGAGTGGCTTAGCGATACGAAAAGCGCGCTCTTGTCCCTTGTGCTGGTCAGCGTATGGAAAGTAGTCGGCTATAACACGATTGTATTTATCGCCGGTTTGCAGAGCATTCCGCGCGATATTTATGAGGCGGCAGAGCTGGATCGCTCCCCCCGTCTTAAGACGTTATACAGAATTACAGTTCCCATGCTGTCACCCACGATTTTCTTTTTATTGGTCATCAACACGATTTCTTCTTTTCAAGTGTTCGATACGATTGCCATTATGACGCAGGGAGGGCCGGTGAACAGCACCAACATGCTCGTCTACTATATCTATGAACAGGGGATGGATTTCTTCAACGGAGGGCTTGCTTCCGCCGCTTCCGTTCTCCTGCTGGCACTGGTCGGTCTGCTGACGCTCACTCACTTTGCGTTCATGTCCCGGCGGGTGCATTACCGTTAATGCCGGAAGAAAGGAGAAGCTACGGTGTATTTGCTTCGATTATATATATTCAAAACGATGGAATGGCTGGCTCTGCTGGCGGTGGTGCTGATTTTCGCCTTCCCGTTCCTGTGGATGGCGCTAACCGCCTTCAAAACGATGCCGGAGGTGTTTCGCTTCCCCCCGGCACTTCTGCCGGAGAAATGGCAGATTGAAAACTTTGCGGCTGCCTGGAATTCGGGTCCGTTTCTCACATATCTCGTCAACAGTCTGATTGTGGCCGCGGCCATTCTGGTGCTGCAGGTGTTGACAGTCGTACCTGCCGCCTATGCGTTTGCAAGATATAAATTCAAAGGACGAAACGTGCTGTTCGGATTAACGCTGGTGGCTTTAATGATTCCGCCCCAGGTGATTTTTCTGCCGATTTATGTGTTTATGAGCGAATGGAGCCTGGTAAATACGCTCTGGTCACTCATTCTACCTTATGGGGCGAGCGCATTCGGTATCTTCCTGCTGCGGCAGGCGTTCATGCAAGTACCGGATGAAGTCATTGAAGCGGCCCGGCTGGATAATACAAGCGAGTGGAGAATTATGTGGACTGTAATGGCCCCGATGGCCAAACCGGTGCTTGTTACATTCGGGTTGTTCAGTTTTATTTATCACTGGAATGACTATTTCTGGCCGCTTATTATGACGAATGATGAACAAGTGCGCACGCTTCCGCTCGGAATAGCGATGATGAAGTCGAACGAAGGGGATGTGTTCTGGCATATTATTATGGCCGGAAACATGATTCTTATCATCCCGATTCTTATTATCTTCTTTTTCGCGCAGCGGCATATCATCAATGCATTTGTATATCAATCCAAATAGTATTGGATGTTTTATAGGACCTCTGTTCCTAATAAAATTATAAAGAAATCCAGGAGGGAAATCAGACATGCAAAGGTGGACCGGTATTTTTCTGATGGTGTTGTTGAGTGTGTCGCTGCTTGTGGCGGGATGTTCCAGCCAATCCGCTTCCAAAACAGGCGAAGCGGCGGAAAGGGACAAGTCGGCCGGAGCCGGGAACGGCAAACCGGTAGAAATCGACTTCTGGTATGCGCTTGGCGGAAATAACGGCAAAAAAATTGAAGAAATGGTAAAGAAATTTAACGAAACACACAAAGATATTGTTGTAAAACCGGCATATCAGGGCGATTACTACCAGAACCATGCGAAAGTACTGTCTGCTGTAAGTGCAGGCAACCAGCCTGACGTGACGATGGTGGAAGCGGGTGTTGTAGGCACGTTCGCGGATGCGAAAGTACTTGAAGACTTGGGACAGTACGCAAAAGATATGGAGAAAAAATACATTCCGGGCCTGATGGGCAACTCATACTGGAAAGACAAGCTGTATGCCGTTCCGTTTAACCGCTCGACTCCGCTTCTGTACGTAAACCGTGATATGCTGAAAGAAGCCGGACTCGACCCGGCCGGCCCGAAAACGTGGGATGAGCTGATCGAATACTCGCGCAAGCTGACGAAAAAAGAAGGCGGCAAAACGCAAACATACGGTTTCTCTACACCGATTGATATCTGGTTCTATGAAGCGCTTGTTTTTCAAAACGGCGGAAGTATTCTGAGCGAAGACGGCAAGCAGCTTGCCATCAATAACGAGGCGGGCAAAGCGCCGCTGAATCTATGGAGCAGCATGGTGAAGGAAGGCATCATGAAAAACCCTCCGGGCGAGAAATATAACGCATGGGATGTGGCGAAGCAGGATTTTCTGAACAAACGGGTCGGCATGATTTTTACATCGACCGGCGATTTGAAAATGCTTGAATCGAGCGCCACATTCGATGTGGGGACGGCGTTTCTGCCGGCCGGAAAAACATATGGCGCACCGACCGGCGGCGCGAACCTGGTGATGCTGGCGAAATCTTCTGATGAAGAGAAAAAAGCCGCATGGGAATTCATAAAATGGATGACTGACACGCCGCAAACAATCGATTGGTCGCTCGCTTCCGGGTACATGCCGGTTACGACAGAAGCTGTAGAATCCAAGCAAATGCAGGATGTATATAAAGAAAGACCGAACTTGAAAGTGGCAGTCAATCAACTCGAGTACGCAAAAGCGCGTCCGATGGCGCCGGGTTATAATGAACTGCAGGAAGTCATTATGGGTGAGCTCCAGCGCGCAATGCTTGGCCAGGCTACGGCAGATGAGGCGATGGCGGCAATCGAGAAGAAAGCGGAGAAAATATTGAGGAAATAAACGTAAGAGAACGGCATAATTGATGACCGGGAGGACTATATTTTCTCCCGGTTTATATTTTAAGGAAACGGGAGGATAGAACAATGAATCTTTGCATGGCTCATCGGGGCTGGTCCGGCCG
Organism: Aneurinibacillus sp. UBA3580; assembly: GCF_002375825.1. Lineage (NCBI taxonomy): Bacteria > Bacillati > Bacillota > Bacilli > Caryophanales > Paenibacillaceae > Aneurinibacillus > Aneurinibacillus sp. UBA3580. Next base: position 17,718 of record NZ_DFMZ01000031.1, on the reverse strand, counting down.
GGCTCCGGAAAACACGATGGCGGCTGTTCGTTTGGTACTGCAGCATTCCGAAATTCGCGGAATGGAAATCGATGTACAGCTTTCAAAAGACGGTATACCTGTCTTAATGCATGATTTTACATTGGGAAGAACGGTAAAGGCAGACGGTACGGTAAAAGACTATACGTTGGAAGAATTAAAGCGATTTGATGCCGGCTCATGGTTCGGTTCAGCGTTCACAGATGAGAGAATTCCTTCGTTAGAGGAAGTGCTGGCGGAGGTACGCGGCAAAGTTCTGCTTAACATTGAATTAAAAACGGCAGGCGACATGTACCCGGGGCTTGAAGAAAAAGTGGTAGAGCTGGTATACAAATACGGAATGGAGAATGAGGTATATATCACGTCATTCGACCACGATGCAGTGAAGCGGGTGCATAGGCTTGCGCCTTCGCTGACAAAAGGATTAATTTTTGGGGGAAAGTCGACGTTACTGCATGAACAAATGGCAGAGACCGGTGCATCTGTTCTATCCATTCCTTATCCGTATTTGACGCAGGACTTTGTAAAAGAAATGATTGAGCAAGGCTATACGATGATTGCCTGGACCATAGACGACCCGGAACACATTCGCCGGGTAATGGACCTTCATCCTGAACTGCAGATTTGTACGAACTATCCGGATCGTATGCTTGGATTGACGAAGAAAGAAGCATAATGATACTGCTATCAGAAATTGTAAGTAGGATGAAAAGCCCTAAGCTCTGTTTTGTAAGCAGGGCTTTTTATTTTTCAATTGGGCAGCAACTTTTGTCTTGTAAGTTTTTGTTCTCCTGCTATAATCTATTTTAGATATTTCGTATACGAAATATTAGGAGGAGAAACATTTTATACAGAAAGGAGAGAGCTATGCAGAACGCATCCAGGCAGATTCGTCTTCTTATACGGCAGATTAATCATACCTTCTTTGAATTGTTGGCCAGTGAGCTTGCTGCTTTCAATATTACAGGTCCGCAGCTTCTTGTGCTTCGTTGCCTCAAACATGAACCGCAGCGAATATCAGATATCAGTAAACAGGTGGGGCTTTCCAATAGCACAGTTTCAGGTATTGTAGATCGGCTTGAGGAAAACGGATACGTTCGACGCATTAGGGATGAGCAAGATCGCCGTGTCGTTTGGGTCAACTTCGGGGAGAAATTCGATGACGTTCGTAAAGCAGTGCCCGTCCTGCAAGATAACTATTTCGACGGTATGTTTTCGGGCATGAATGAAGAAGAAGCGCAAACTATCGTACGGTCGTTGCAATTGTTAGCCGATCATTTGAAAGAGAGATTGGAAGAGAAGAAAATTCAAACACGAAATATTTAGATAGAGAAAGTTAAAGAGAGAAAGAGGGAGAAGAATGAATCGAAAGAAAATATTATGGATTCTTCTTTCGGCAATGATCATCAGCGGAGGGGGCATTGGTTACTACTACTGGTACCAGGATGCGCATTACGTTAAAACAGAAGATGCGCGGATTCAAGGTGACCAATATCGAATTATGCCGCAAATTGCCGGGGAAATAATGCGGATTCATGTCGAAGAAGGAGATATTTTGAGGCAAAACGATGCCATCGCAGAACAAGATCCCGCTAATATGGATCCAAGCATGGTCAGCCGTTCTGTATTGCGTGCTCCTATCGACGGTACAGTCGTAAAAATTTATACGAAAGAACATGAGATGGGCACACCCGGTCAGCCGGTAGCGATGATGATGGATATGAACCACCTGTACGTATCCGCAAACATCGAAGAAACAGATATTTCCAAAATCCACCCGGGTCAAACTGTGGATGTCACGCTGGATGCCCTAAACGGAAAAACGATTACAGGCAAGGTGAGAAAAATCGGAAAAGCTTCGAACTCTACATTTTCCCTTATACCGGCAACCAATACCAGTGGTAACTTCAATAAGGTAACTCAGCGAATCCCGGTTGAAATCACCATCAACAAACCGAAAGATATGGAATTGATCCCGGGCACGAACGTGGAAGTTAAAGTCCATATTACATAGCGGGGAGGAATGGATGTGAGTGCTTCCGCAACTGCTTCCGCCGCTCCTCCCGCCGAAACGCCGGGCTATCGCTGGCTTGCGTTAATCGCCGTCATCGTCGGAGCTTTTGTCGCCATCTTGAACAACAGTCTAATCAATGTGGCGATTCCCAAGCTGACGAATGTATTCGGTTCGACGACTGACCGGATTCAATGGGTATTGACCGGATATATGCTGGCTTCCGGCGTTATCATTCCGATTAGCGGGTATATGGGAGATCGGCTTGGCTATAAGAAGTTTTTTATTATTTCACTTAGCGTATTTACGGCAGGTACGTTGCTTTGCGCTGTGGCCTGGAGCGACACGTCTTTGATTGTCGCGCGCATTATCGCCGGATTGGGCGGCGGTGTCATTATGCCAATAAGCATGTCGATTATTTACAAGATTATGCCGCGCGAGCAAATTGGGATGGCGCTCGGATTGTGGGGGATTTCGGCCATGGTGGCGCCGGCTGTCGGACCGACGCTGAGCGGGTATTTAATCGAGTGGTTTAACTGGCGTTTTTTGTTTATTATCAACATTCCGGTGGCGCTGCTTGCAATTGTGCTCGTATCGGTGCTGCTGAAAGAGACGGAAAGAATAGAGGGTAGAGAGTTCGATACATGGGGCTTCGTGCTGGCTGCTGTTTCGGCGGGAACCCTTCTGTATGCGTTGAGCAATGGACAGTCGAAAGGCTGGACCTCGTTTGAAATCGTAGCCCTGCTGTTCATCTCTTTCTGGTCGTTTGTATTTTTGCTTTGGGTGGAGACAGGCAAGGAACATCCAATCATTGATTTAAGCTTATTTAAAAATTTTACTTATACGTTAAGCGTCATTTCTGCAAGTCTGGTTACGGTCGGACTTTTTGGCGGGGTATTTTTGACGCCGATTTTTCTTCAGAACATCCAGGGTGTATCGGCGATCGATACCGGTATCATCCTAATTCCGCAGGCGGTTGCAATGGCGGTGATGATGCCGGTGGCAGGCCGCCTGTTTGACAAGGTGGGCGTCATTCCGCTTGGGCTTACGGGCCTTACGTTAATGAGTGTCATGACGTATGAGCTGCACCGTTTGACGGTCGATACGTCGTTCGGGTGGCTGGAGACGGTTCTTGCGATTCGTGGTATCGGCATCGGTCTCTGTATGATGCCGTTATCTACTGCAGGCATGAATGCCGTAGCGCCGCAGCAGGTTGGAAATGCGTCCTCGCTCTCCAACCTTATCCGGCAGGTGGCTGGGTCGTTTGGCATTGCCGTATTGACCGCGATTATGCAGCAGCGGGCCGCGCTGCATGCGCAGCATATCAGCGAGTCCGTGACCGACCAGGGCATGCAATATTTTCAAAGTATACTTGGGACAAGCGCGATCACTACACTTGGGGGCGTGATTCAGCGGGAGGCTTTAACATGGGCCATTGCGGATACGTTTGTGATTTCCGCCATTCCGCTGTTTATTACCATTCCGCTCGTATTCTTGTTTAAGCAGAAAAAGAAAGCGCCGCAGGCACAAGTGCAGGCGAAATAGAGGTTAAGAGAAAGAAAGGGAAAAAAGATGAGAAAAGCAAAGCGAACGAAAGCGGTCGTCTATCTACTGCTGGGAGCCTTTGCGCTGGCCGGCTGTACGACAAGCGCAAAAGAAGCCACCGGCCCAGAAGCGCCGGTTTTTGTCCGAACAGCCCAGGCGCAGGAAGGCGCACTTGGCGGTAAAGTATATACCGGAACAGTAATGCCGGACCAAAAGGTTAATATTGTACCGAAAATTCCGGGGAAAATTGCAGAAATGCCCGTAGAAGTCGGTATGCGGGTGAAAAAAGGACAGGTGCTGTTTAGGCTGGAAGATAAAGATTTGAAGAATGCCGTAGTGAAAGCGGAAGCCGCAGTATCGGCGGCGCAGGCGGGCATACGTACGGCGGAAATGGCCCGTGAATCAGGCGTTATCCAGGCAACCGGCGGAGCCGTGCAATCGAAGAGCGGCATGCTGCAGGCCAAGAATAGCATGATTCAGGCTCAAGGGGCCATTACGCAGGCACAAAGTGCGCTTGAGCAAACCGCCCATGCGGTGGAGGACGCCGATACGTCTTTCGATAAAGCGCAGCAGGCGCTGCGGGACGCTACGGTGAATCGTGACCGGATGAAGCAGTTGTTTGAACAAGGGGCGGCTTCCCAGGTGCAGCTTGATCAGGCGGAGACAGCTCTCGTAAACGCAAAGGCGGCTTACCGCAGCGCGGAAATCGCTCGCACGAATGCACGCGAGAAACTGGCCGCGGCCAAAAAGGCGCTTGCTACCGCGCAGAAAGGCTATGATACTGCATCTTCCAGCTATCAGAATGCGAGCGGTGGATATGCGAATGCACAGAAACAAATTGAGGTAGCGCAGAGCACGGCAGCCATCGAGGCAAGCCGCCAGGCGTTGAAGCAAGCTCAGGTAGGAGCAGAGATCGCACGCGATGCACTAAACGACGCTACGGTTGTCTCTCCGATAGATGGCATTATCGGCGCCAAGAATGCGGAGATTGGCGAGATGGTATCCGCCCAGGCTCCGGTCCTTGTCGTGGCTAATCTGAACAGCGTAACCGTACTGACATACCTGCCGGCGGATCAGGTTAATAATGTGCAGCCGGGCAGTCAGGTGCAGGTGAAAGCGGCGGCGTTCGATTATGTAACGACCGGAACGGTGAAAAGCGTTAGCCCGCTTGATGAAAAAGGAAAAGGATACCCGGTACAGATCACCGTGCCGAATCCGGATTTGAAATTGAAATCGGGCATGCTGGCAGAAGTACGTATTCTGGCGCCTGATGCTCGCCGTGGTATTGTCATTCCGGCTTCAGCAGTTGTAAAAGAGAAGGGCCATACGTATGTATATGTACTTGAGGGCAGCGAAGCGAAGCGTGTGGAAGTGAAAGAAGGCGGCGAACAGGGTGCGGAGGCATTGATTACGAGCGGTTTGAAAAAGAATGACCGTGTCATTACGAACAACGTAGCATTGCTGTTCGATCATGCCAAAGTGGAAGTCAGACAATAGGAGAGGGAGGAGAATCGTGTACCGCATGCTGCCGATTCTCCTTTTCCTTTCCGAAACCGTGGAATTAGATGAGAAAATGTTGACTATTTTCTGACGGATTTATATATTGGTAATAGAAGTGAAATGGAAGTCAGCTACAGATAGCGAGTGGTACACACGTGTCTTTGCGAATTGAACACCGTATCGGCAAGCTGGCGATGCAGTTGGCTTTGCTGGAAGAAGACGAGGTTGAAGCGGCGTCTTTTCCTTTTGCGCAGGCAGAGAAGTTAGGATATCAGTTTTGCAAAGGGAAAGTAGGCTCAATGGATGCGCACAAAGTGGTGGCCGCCATTGAAACTGCCGCCAAGAAAGAGCAGATTATCAACGGTTCTCATTACAGGGAGACGCACGCGCTTTATCACGCCATTATTGAAGCGATGCAAGGTGTGACGCGGGGGCAGGTCCAGTTGGGTACCGTGCTTCGTACGGTTGGTCTGAACTTCGCCATCGTACGTGGCAGGCCATACGACAGCGAACATGAAGGCGAATGGATTGCCGTGGCGCTGTATGGCACGATCGGCGCGCCGGTGCGCGGCCTGGAACACGAGACAATGGGTCTTGGAATCAATCATATTTGAATGTCTAATAATCAGCCCATAGCGAACAGATGACAGGGGGCTACATATTGCTTAAGCAAGGCGGTCTATGCCGCTTTATTTGAGCATGTGTAGTCCCCTTTTTGTTTGCCTGGAAGAAGGAGAGTGCAACATATGGTTACATTGAATGGTCATTCTTTAACATTACCACAGGTGCAAAGCGTCCTGTATGATTACGAGCAGGTAGAAGCGTCAGCCGAAAGCATGAAGCGTGTCGAGGAAAGCCGGCGCGCCGTAGAGAAGATCGTGGCGGAGAACAAGGTTGTCTACGGTATCAATACCGGCTTCGGCAAGCTCAGCGATGTATTGATCGATCAAAAAGATGTGGAGAAGCTACAGCTTAACTTAATCCGCAGCCATGCATGCGGCGTGGGAGATCCGTTTCCCGAGACGGTGTCGCGGGCGATGATGCTGCTGCGGGCGAATGCGCTGCTCAAAGGGTACTCAGGCGTTCGCCGGGAAGTGATAGAATGCCTCTTCGCACTGGTAAACTGTCGAATTCATCCCGTTATTCCCCGGCAGGGCTCGCTTGGTGCCAGCGGCGACTTAGCTCCGCTGTCGCATCTGGCGCTTGCGCTGGTGGGGGAAGGCGAAGTTTTCTATAAAGGGCAAGTTGTTCCGGCTATAACCGCACTGCGGGCGGAGGGCATCGAGCCGCTTACCCTCACGGCAAAAGAAGGCCTGGCGCTGATTAATGGAACACAGGCAATGACTGCCATGGGTGTAGTCACATATCTGGAAGCCGAACAGCTCGCATACCAGGCAGAGCTTATTGCTGCAGTAACAATGGAGGGCTTGCGCGGGATTACGGACGCATTTGCGGAAGAGGTGCATATCGCGCGCGGCTATCCGGAGCAGGTTGCGGTGGCAAAGAGGATGCGCGACTATTTGAGCGATAGCCAGCTTACTACCAGACAGGGCCAGCTTCGCGTACAGGATGCATATTCATTGCGCTGTATCCCGCAGGTGCATGGTGCTTCGTGGCAGGCACTGGGCTATGTGAAGGAAAAGCTGGAGATTGAGATGAATGCTGCAACTGATAATCCGTTGATTTTTGACGATGGCGACAAAGTCATCTCAGGAGGGAACTTTCACGGACAGCCGATTGCGCTGGCCATGGATTTCCTGAAGATTGCCATAGCAGAGCTGGCGAACATCTCGGAACGCCGGATTGAGCGGATGGTGAATCCGCAGTTAAGTGGGTTACCTGCTTTCTTAAGTCCGCAGCCGGGTCTGCAGTCCGGGGCAATGATTCTTCAATATTGTGCCGCATCACTTGTTTCCGAGAACAAGACGCTCGCACATCCGGCCAGCGTTGACTCGATTCCGTCCTCCGCCAATCAGGAAGACCATGTCAGCATGGGGACGATTGCTGCACGCCATGCATACAAAATCGTACAAAATTGCCGGAACGTCCTATCCATCGAACTTATTTGCGCGCTGCAGGCGGCGGACTATCAGGGGGTTGAGAAAATGGCCGCTAAAACGAAACAATTCCATGTGATGGCGCGTCAGGTAACGGCACCGCTGGCAGAAGACAGGGTATTCGCCAAAGATATCAAATCCGTAGCAGAGTTTTTGACTCGGACGCCTGTATCGGCGGTGACGGGAAAGCCATTTTTTAAAGAAGTAAGCTGACTATCCCCACTTCAATGATGAAATATACGTCGAAGTATAACCGGAGCGCTGCTGCTCCGTTTTTTTATGGAAGGAAATACCGGTTTCAACAGGAAGGAGGGGTGGAAATATCTTAATGTAAGCTATTTCCTTGTATTTATTACATAAGAGATAGCTTATTTTATTTAAGAAGAAGCGTTCATTAACCAGGGAGAAGGTGGTTTAATTATATGATTAAATTCGAAAATGTACATAAAAGGTACAGCGATGGATACGTCGCTCTTAAAGGAGTAAATCTAGAATGCAAGAGCGGCGAAATCACTGTTTTTATTGGCCCAAGCGGCTGCGGAAAAACTACGACAATGAAATTGATTAATCGTTTGATTAATCCTACTTCAGGAAAAGTATTGGTTAACGGTAAAGATGTTTCTGCTATCGATCCCGTTGAGTTAAGAAGAGGCATTGGATATGTTATTCAAAGTGTAGGGCTCTTTCCGCATATGACGATTGCTGAAAATATCCAGGTTGTTCCCAGGTTGCTTAAATGGGATAAAGAACGGATGGATAAACGAGTGGATGAGTTGCTGAACCTTGTTGGACTGGAGCCGGAAACATACCGCGAGCGGTACCCGTCAGAGCTTAGCGGTGGACAACAGCAGCGCGTTGGAGTAGCCAGGGCATTGGCAGCGGAACCTTCTGTTATCTTAATGGATGAACCGTTTAGTGCACTTGATCCGATTAGCCGCGAACAACTGCAAGATGAGCTTATCCGTTTGCAAAAAGACATTAAAAAGACGATTGTTTTTGTTACCCATGATATGGACGAGGCTTTGAAAATTGCTGACAAAATCGTGTTGATGAAAGACGGTACCGTCGTTCAACAGGGTTCGCCCGAAGAAATTTTACGGCATCCGGCTAACGATTTTGTTAAAGAATTTATCGGTACAAAACGTCTTAAGCAAGTACAGGAAATCCCGACTGCCGAAGAAGTAATGATTAGAAAACCAGTTACTACTTACCCGACTCGCGGACTGGCTGCATCCATTAAGATTATGGAGAGCAGGAAAGTTGACACGTTAATTGTTATTGATGAAGGTGATAAATTGCAAGGATATATCACCATTTATGATGTATTGAGCCAATATAAAGATGAAACGAAGCGGGTTGGTGATATTCTTCGTCCATTTGCTTACGTAGTGGGACCGGACACCATGCTAACGCAAGTCATTGAAATTGTAGATGAGAACAAACTCGCGTATGTACCGGTTGTAAATGAGGGGGGCACTTTACTTGGTGTAATAACAAGAGGGAGCCTTGTCGGGCATATGTCAGAAGTTTATCCTTCGCCTGGGATTGGGGTGTAAGAGATGGAACGGTATATGTTAGTTTTTATTGAGCGGTGGTCAGATCTTTATAACGCCTTGCTTGAGCACATTATGCTTTCTGTAGGTGCGATGCTGTTGGGGTGCCTTGTTGCTATTCCTCTAGGGGTTTACCTGGCTAAAACATCGTCTGGGTGGGTTCGGACATTGTCATTTACCATTACAAACATTTTCCAGACGATTCCGAGTCTGGCGCTGCTGGCTATTCTCATTCCTCTTATAGGTATTGGAACGACGCCTGCGGTTATTACGCTTTTTTTATACTCTTTGCTGCCGATTTTACGGAACACCTATTCCGGATTTCAGTCAATTGATCCGGGGATTATTGAAGCGGCAAAGGCAGTAGGGTATAGTCCCAGCCAGAGATTATTTAAAATTGAATTACCTATCGCTGTTCGTTACATTATGTCAGGTATACGCTTAACTACGGTTTACATTATCAGTTGGGCAACACTGGCTACGGTAATCGGTGCAGGAGGGCTGGGAGAACTTATTGTCGGGGGATTGGCTGTTTATGACAAACCATTGATCTTCGCGTCGGCTGTCCTGGCGATGGTACTGGCCCTGGTAGTTGATTTTGTACTTGCCCTCTTTGAGAAAATGGTTACAAAACGACAACACTCTAAAAATAACTTTGCCTAACACTGGGGGGTTGCTATCAAATGAAAAAAATAACGCTTGTGGCTGCCTTTCTCTCCTTACTGCTCCTCCTTGGAGGCTGTACGCAGGGCAAGTCAGTTACAGTCGGAACTCAGACGTTTACTGAAACTAAAATTTTAGGCTATATGTACAAGTATCTGATTGAAGACCGGAGCGATATTAATGTTGATGTAAAAACTGATCTTTTATCAAGTCCTTTTGTTATTAATGCAATAAAAGAAAATGAGATACAGATGGGTACGGCATATACAGGAGAAATTTTTAACGGTTGGTTTCCGGTTAAACCTTCAAAAGATCCGCAAAACGTGTTAGAACAGGCCAAAAAAGGGTTTGATAAGCACTATGGGATTACATGGATGGACCCCTTAGGGTTTGAAAATACATATGCGTTTACAGTACGGAAAGATGTGGCGGAAAAGTACAATTTGAAGAAAATTTCCGACCTCAAAGGGATTTCTCAAGACATGAAACTGGGCGTAGATACTGCATGGTTAGAGCGTAAAGACGATGGTTATGATGCATTTTCTAAAACATACGGGCTTACATTCGGACAATTGAATCCGATGGAAATCAATCTTGTGTATACGGCTGTGCAGAGTAAAGACGTGGACATTGTTCTTGCCTATTCATCGGACCCGCGGATTGAAGAATTCAACCTTGTGACATTGGAGGATGACAGGAAGTTCTTCCCGCCGTATCTGGCGTCACCCATTGTGCTGAAGGAGACGTTAAAACAATATCCGGAAATCGAACCGGCATTAAAGCCATTAATCGGCAAAATCGATTTGGATACGATTCGAATGCTGAATGCGGAAGTCGATCTTAAAAAACGTGATCCTAAGGATGTTGCGAAAGAATTTCTGGAAAAGCAGGGTCTTTTAAAGCGGAGGTGAAACAATGAGCGACATTACTTTTAATGATGTTCTGAGATATCTTCAAAACAATTGGGATACACTGCTGGCTTTAACTTTTCAACATATAGTCATGGTGTTTACAGGACTGGTGCTGGCTCTTGTCGTCGGTATTCCTCTGGGTATTCTTGCAGCCAGAAAAGAAAAGACAGCACCCGTGATTTTAGCAGTTGCAAACTTAATTCAAGTATTTCCAAGTCTTGCGATGTTAGCGGTTCTGATGGTCTTTTTTGGTATTGGCTTTACTTCTGTTGTAATTGGTCTGTTTCTCTATTCACTGCTACCCATTATACGAAACACGTATGTTGGACTTAAGGAAGTGGATAAAGGGGCAATAGAGGCGGGAAGGGGTGTTGGTATGACGGCATTTCAATTACTGACAAAGGTTCAAATCCCGCTATCTTTGTCGTTTATCGTAGCAGGAATTCGAATTGCAGCTGTCATTGCCATAGGAGTTGCTACCCTTGCTCCATTTATTGGTGGAGAAGGACTTGGGAAAGAAATTTATTCAGGTATCAATTTACGTGATCCCATTAGAATTTACTCAAGCGCCATTCTCGCGGCATTGCTTGCAATTATTGCTGACTTCCTGCTGGGTATAGTGCAGAAACGAGCGAGTGTTGAGTAATGGCAGTACAAAGATACAGTATAAATGCTCCTCTACGAGTTGCGTGCAGTATGCGCAGCTCTTTCTTTATTTACAAATCAATTAAGGTAAATATTTTTTATTAATCCTTTATTAATTATAGATATTTAATAATTGAATTTTTTTATAAATAAAATATTTACAATTATCAATCAATTATAGTATTATCAAGGAAGTATAGGAAATAAAACCAAGATTTTATGGAGGTACATAGTGATCGAGTTTCGCCAAGTAGATAAATACTATGGCAATTTCCATGTGCTGCAGAATATTAATTTAACGATTTCCGAGGGGGAAGTTGTGGTCATTATAGGACCTTCAGGTTCCGGAAAGTCGACGTTGCTCCGCTGTATTAACCATCTGGAGAAAATTTCAAGCGGTGAGTTGATTGTCGATAAAATAAATGTCCATGACCGGAAAACGAATTTGAATGTTTTGCGCCAGGAGATTGGCATGGTGTTTCAGCATTTTAATTTGTATCCGCACATGACCGTGCTGGAGAACATTACCCTGGCTCCTATCAAGGTACGCAAAGTTGCGCGTGCGGAAGCCGAGAAGACAGCGCGGTATTATCTGGAGAAGGTTGGTCTGACGCATAAGGCGGATGCATATCCGAGCGCGCTTTCCGGCGGCCAACAGCAGCGGGTGGCGATTGCCAGGGGCCTTGCCATGCAGCCGAAGATTATGTTATTTGACGAGCCGACATCTGCGCTTGATCCTGAGATGATTGGAGAAGTGTTGGAAGTTATGAAAAGCCTGGCACGGGAGGGAATGACGATGGTTGTCGTTACCCATGAGATGGGATTTGCCAGAGAAGTGGCTGATCGTGTGGTGTTTATGGATCAGGGACAAATTGTAGAAGTGAGCGAGCCGAAAGCATTCTTCGAGAATCCGAAGGAAGAGAGGGCCCGAACCTTCTTGAGCCGTCTCCTGAACCATTAATTTTAAAAATAAAAGGGGGTAAACAAATGAAGAAAAAAGTGTCGGTTTTCAGTGTTGTGCTTATGCTGGTGATGGCTGTGATGCTTGCCGCATGCGGCGGCAAGGAAGTGGATAAGCCTGCGGGTGCGGGCGAGGGAGCGCCGGCCCAAGGCGGCAGCGCTGAGAAAAGTGCCGTAGCAGCAGCGAAAGAGCGCGGCAAGTTGATTGTGGGCGTAAAATATGACACGAACCTTTTCGGAAAGAAAGATCCGGCTGATGGTCAGGTGAAAGGTTTCGATATTGATATTGCAAAAGCGGTAGCCAAGAAAATAATGGGCGATGAGACAAAAATCGAATTGAAAGAGGTAACTTCGAAAACACGCATTCCAATGCTGGATAATGGAGACATCGATGCGATTATCGCTACGATGACAATTACGGAAGAGCGCAAAAAGCAAGTCGATTTCTCTGAGGTTTATTTTGAAGCCGGGCAGTCCTTGCTTGTGCCGAATGATTCTCCGATTACCGGCGTACAGGACCTGAACGGCAAGACTGTCATTGCCGTAAAAGGATCCACTTCCGCAAAAAACATTCGCGAGAAAGCTCCGGAAGCGAAAGTGACGGAATATGAGAACTATGCAGAAGCATTTACAGCCCTGAAATCTAAGAAGGGTGATGTGCTGACGACTGACAACTCCATTCTGCTCGGTATGCAGAAAGAAGACCCGAACTTCAAGCTCGTAGGAGGTCTCTTTACGGATGAGCCGTACGGAATTGCGGTGCGTAAAGGCGACGCGGAAATGCTGAAAGCGGTAAATGAGACGCTTTCCGAACTGAAATCTTCCGGTGAATACGACAAGATTTACGAAAAGTGGTTTGGCGAGAAGCCACCGAAAAAATAAGTGGGAAAGGGCCTGACGGCGCAGTGGCCGCAGGCCCTTTTCTTCCATTAATAATCGAGGAAAAACTTGTGAGGCGTGTGCCGACCGAAGGGCCACAAAGCGGCCGCTTGTCTTCTGTGTGGAAAAAGGATGAGCGGCAGCGCCTGCGGGTTTTTCTTATCTGAAAGAAGGGGTTACAAAGCCTATGCTGCAGACAATACTTGAGATTTGGACGGAATATAACAGCGAGTACATGAGCGGACTGATTACGACATTGAAAATCAGTTTGATTTCTCTGATCACAAGCCTTGCGCTGGGGACCGTCATTGCCATTTTTTGCATTTCACCGCTTCGTATCCTTGTTATCCTCGGCCGCTCCTACATTGAATTCATTCGCAATACCCCGCTGTTAATACAAGTGTTTTTCTTTTATTTTGGTCTCCCGTCACTCGGCGTTCAGATTGACTCTTTTACCGCGGGGACGCTTGGCCTTACGGTGTATACGGCCGCATTTATTTCCGAAGCAATTCGGGCCGGCATTAATTCCATACCGAAAGGGCAGATGGAAGCGGCCCGTGCATCGGGATTGACCTATATTCAGGCCATGTGGTATGTAATTCTGCCGCAAGCATTTAAGATTGTGATTCCGCCGCTCGGCAACCAGTTTATTAACCTTGTGAAAAACTCGTCCATTCTGGGCGTCATTGCAGGAATGGATTTAATGTACCATGCAGATATTGTATCTTCAAATACATTTAACACATTTGAGACATACATTCTGGTTGCGGTTTTTTATTTAACAATTACTGTGCCTTTATCCATCCTGGTGAATTGGCTCGAGCGCCGTTTGAAGCATGCATAAACAGTCAGGGGAAGAAGGGAGTGTAGCGTATGGATTTTGCCGGGGCGTATAGCTGGCCGAATATAAAATATTTATTGGAAGGTTTTCTGGTGACGCTTGAAGTGGCGGCGTTGGCGATTCTTTTGTCTTTTGTGTTCGGAATTATCATTGCGATTATACGGTATACAAAAATCCCGGTATTGTCGCAAGTCATGTTTGTATGGGTGGAAATGATTCGAAATCTGCCGCTGCTGCTGATTATTTTCTTTGTGTATTTCGCTTTGCGCGACGTGGGTATTAAGCTCGAAGTGTTCAGCGCGGCGGTGGCGGCGCTGACAATCTTCGAATCTGCGATGATTTCCGAGATTGTCCGCAGCGGCTTGATGTCGGTGGATAAGGGACAGATCGAGGCTGCCCGTGCGTCGGGGCTGAATTATACGCAGACGCTGCGCTATATTATCCTTCCGCAGGCGTTGCGTCGTATGGTTCCGCCGATTGTGAGCCAGTTCATTTCTTTATTGAAGGATACGTCGCTTGCGATTATCATCGCTCTGCCGGAATTAATGCATAACGGTCAGGTTATTTACAACACGAAAATTACGTATGTAATTCCGATTCTACTGCTAATTGCCGTTATGTATTTTGTGGTGAATTTCAGCCTGTCCGTGATTGCACGAAGGCTGGAGCATTCTCGGTAAACGTAAAAACGAGGGGTCGGATTACCTATCCGTGCCGCCTCGTTTTTTGTTGTTTCAATATTCTTCTTCTATAGTGAATAAGCAGGGGAATAGCTATATATAATGCATAGGCGAAGGACATCCAGGCTGTGAAAGCAATAACCTGGCCGTTAGAAAAACCTGCAAAAAGAAATGAATGATTGGAAATAGAAAAAGTATCAAGGAACAGCCCGGTGACCGTACCGCAAATGGCGAATGTAATGGCGGCATTCGATGATTGGTCAAACCGGATATAAAGCATGGTGAGAATGTATAGAAGCACCGCTGTACCGGCTTCAAGAAGAAACAGAACAAGCCAAAAGCCTTTGGATGAAGGTTCGATAAGCACCTGTTGGCCGAATAAAACAAAAAATAATGTAGCGCCTGCCCATATGAATAAAGCCCATAAGATGGTAAAGGAGAATTTTTTCATTTTTTCTCGCACTCCTCTTCTTTGTTTTTGGTTGCCCGGTATGTAAGGAGCGATTCCAATTCGCTGTATACCTTATCAGCAGGAAATGAATCGGACAGCAACGCCTGAATAGCCAGTCCGTCGACAAGTGCATTTAGCAGGATGCCCCATGTGTCAAAGGATACACCCTCTACAGGGGAGGTGCCCCATAATGATGCAAGCTGTCTGGACAAGGTTTCATTCTCAAAAGAGAGCAGGTTGTTTAGCTGTTCTTTCGTTTTCTCGTGTTGGAAACTGTAAGCCAGTAAAGAGAAGAAGAGTTGATGATAAAACAAATCAGACGTACATCGTTTGTGTGCTCCTTTTAATGCCTCTTGCAGTTTTTGATGACGGGGTGCATCGTTGTTTTCAACCTGCTCCCATGAAGATTCGCATAGATCTTTAACAATTTCGAACAAGAGCTGCTCTTTCGTACGGAAATGATAATACACTGTGCCCTGGGTTACACCGGCACCCTCCGCCACGGCTTTGAGCGTCAGTTTATCCATGCCTTGTTCCACAATGCATGTTTTGGCGGAGTCCAGCAGGTCTCGTTTGGATACGACATTTGGTTTTGCCATAGTATTTTTTCACCTCTATACTAAGTTATTTAAATAACTAACTTGAATTTATTGTATAACAAAGGAAAAGCTCTGTAAATTACTCATTTTTTATGAAAATCATGAAGAAAGAAGGAGAGGGACAGAGGAAATGAGAGCCAGGGGAGAAAAAGGCGCACGCCTTTTTCCACATTACGTTAAATAAAGTTAGAATTAAAAGAAAAGTTTACAGAAAAATAATTTTAATTAATTGAAAAATAGATATTCCCGAAAAGGGTGGTATGATGTTTTTGTATTCTATAGAAAGACACGTGTTCCTGTGGGGTGAACAAAATTATGGGGATGACAGAAAATAAACTTAAAAAGGAAATTGGCTTTACGGTCGCGATGTCGCTTGTAATCGGAACTGTTATAGGCTCCGGTGTATTTATGAAACCAGGCAAGGTCATAGAGTATGCAGGCGATTCGACCATGGCGCTCTGGGCCTGGATACTGGGCGGCATTATTACATTGGCGGGCGGACTCACCATTGCAGAGGTCAGTTCTCAGATTCCTAAAACAGGTGGTTTGTATGTATATTTGGAAGAAGTGTATGGCAAGGTATGGGGGTATTTAAGCGGCTGGGTACAGACGATTATTTATGGGCCAGCGATTATTGGCGCGCTCGGATTGTATTTTGGTTCATTGCTGGCCAATTTATTCTCATTAGAAGGACAGTGGAAGCTATGGCTCGGAATCGGATCCGTCGTATTTCTGGGCATAATCAATAGTATCGGTACGAAGTACGGGGGCATTGTACAGACGTTATCTACAGTCGGTAAGCTGATTCCTATTGCTTTAATTATTGTGTTTGGCATTTGGAAGGGAAACAACGAAGTACTGGGTATCGGCAGCGGGATTTCTAGTACAGAAGTGAGTTTAGGAGCTGCCGTTTTGGCCACTTTGTGGGCGTATGACGGATGGATGTTGGTTGGTTTTGTAGCAGGCGAAATGAAAAATCCGGCCAAGCTTTTGCCGCGCGCCATTATTACGGGCCTTTCGCTTGTGACAGCCATTTATTTGCTGGTGAATGTGGCGCTTCTGCAAGTGCTTCCGGCTGATAAAGTTGTAGCGTTAGGGGAAAATGCGGCGGGAACCGCAGCTTCTGTTTTGTTCGGTGATATTGGCGGTAAACTAATTAGCATCGGTATCCTGGTTTCAATTTTCGGCTGCCTAAACGGCAAAATTCTAACGTTTCCCCGTGTGCCGTACGCGATGGCAGAGCGTGAACAGTTGCCGGGTTCCGGTCTTTTATCGAGAGTACATGATAAGTTTGGTACTCCGGTATACGCGACGACACTGCAAATCGTATTTGCCGTTGTTATGATGATTATCAGCAATCCGGATCGTCTGTCGGAAATCGCGATTTTTTCCGTATATCTGTTCTATATTCAGGCATTTTTTGCGGTGTTTATTTTGCGTAAACGGAATCGGGACGTAAAGCGTGTGTATAGCGTACCGCTGTATCCGCTTATTCCGATTGTCGCCATTATCGGATCTGGCTTCGTTGTAATAAGCACAATCTTTGACAATCCGCAGGATAGTCTTTTGGCGATTGGTATAACGCTAGCGGGATTGCCGGTTTATTTTATGCTCCAACGCGGGCGGGCAAGAAACCGGAAAGAGACGGTCAAGGCGGCAGGATAGTTGGGTTAAACTGTATAAAGGATGGAATGGATAAGCGGAAGAGCAGAAGCTCATATTAAGGAAGAACATTAAGATATGAGCAGGAGGAGACGACCATGCGTGACCAGCAATCCACCATGCAGACGCAAAATCCGATTTCCCAGGCACAGAATGCGGTAAGAAATGCCAAAAATGCAACTGCGCAAATGCAGTCGCATCCGACGTCGCAGACGCTTGAAGGAGCAGAGAATGCAATTGAACAAGCCGAACGCGCTATTGCGCAGGCGCAGACAAGCGAGAACGAAAGGGCGGTAGCCGAGTCAGCCGAGCAACTGACAGAGGCACGTGAACGCTTGGCTCAGGCTCAACAAGTTCAAACACAAGGAAATATAAAATAATGTAGAAATGAAGTGTAAAAAATGATCGCGAAAAAAGCGGTCATTTTTTTATTGACTTTTATATTTAAGATATGATAAATTTAATTTCGTTGCTGCGACAAAAACAAAGTATTGTACAAAGTTAATGAATTTGATACAATATAAAAGTTGCTGTCAAAGCAATATCGAATCAAAAGGCAACAAAAAGTTATTGACAAAAAGATTCGAGTTTGATAAGATATAAAAGTCGCCGCTGAGACATGGCGATATACAAAAAAGAAGTTCCTTGAAAACTGAACAGTACCACTCGATGTGTGCGAGTAAAACAACCCATAAAAGTGTAGTGAATGCTTTTATGGGACCCGAAACAATTTCGTTTCAATT
>NZ_DFMZ01000099.1:12622-14339 GCF_002375825.1 Aneurinibacillus sp. UBA3580 | reverse complement strand
CTCACGATTTTCACAGAAAAAAAAACGAGGCTTATTGACCGTACTCAGACGTTCAGGGCCTCGTTTTTTATTTTACTGTTATATATGCCTGTCTCGGATGATTCACCTGATCAGGGTATTTAAGCCGGAGCCGATTTTCACGCAGCAGCTTGGCTAAATAATTGTTCCGTAAACCATCAGGGGTTCGCTCCAGCATATCTGCCAGTTCTTTTAACCGAAGAGGTTTTCGTGCGCATAACTGAACAATCATGTCTTCCATTACCTTTGGGCTGAGTCGTTTTCGTTTCCGCGCAAGTTCAGCAATTCCCCAGAGCTCTTCATCGATCGTTTCAGGGTTCTCCGGTTCTTCACTTTCTAACTCGTCTACTGGCACATTCTCCTCTTCTTCATCATATTCTTTAACGGAAGCAACATCTACTGTATCTTCTTCCTTATTTATGGACCTCATCTCTTTATTATAGGAGTTTTGAACGTTATTCCAGGAGTTTATTTCATTATTATAGGAGTTTTCGCTATCATTTTCATTTTTATTATAGGAGTTTTCCGGATTATTTACGGAGAAAAACTCCTTATTCAAGGACTCCCAATCCTTATTACCGGAGTAAATTGCGTTATTTACGGACTCCTGTTTTTTATTGTAGGAGTCGTCTATTGTTCGGAATTCACTCTCTTTTTCCTGCTCTTCGACCGGAATCATTCGTAAAATAAAAGTGGTTCGAGCAGGTGCTTCCTGCTGCAAAAATTGTGGAATTTCCCACTCTCTGTCCTGCCAGGTTTGTCGAATATTGAAAAGACCTGAGCCAGCCCGTTCGCCGAGACCGATTAAAAGAAACATTCTGCATAGGTTCGGATTGCGCAAATCGCTGACACCGCCCGTAAATGCCTGGGGTATGGGTACGCGCGGCAACCCTGGATTGGAAAACGTAAAGCCTGTCTTTTCCCGTTCTACGACAATGCCTCTCTCTCCCCGGTAATCAGCATGTACAATCGCATTAACAAGCGCCTCACGCAGCGCGGTATGAATGGCGGTCTCATCCTGCCGCACCGTTCCCCTTAACCGAAACGGAATCTGCAGACCCGCCGTCAGACGGGGCATAATCATAAAATAGAAATCATGCAAATTGCCCGACCACGTGCCATCCTGCGAGGTCAGCCGATCTGACCACCGCTCATCGTAGGACGCGTGGGAATCATCCCTGTATTCGAGAAAGTAATGGGGCAGAACCTCAGTAATCACTCTTTCTTCGCTGAACATCAGCAACCCCGCAAGCGTTAGCCCTTCCTTGCCGGTGTCGCGCAGTTTGCCCCAGGCGCCGATTTTATACAGAAATTCTTTTGTTTCAAGCCCATTCCAGGGATGATTGGGCTTTACCGACATGAAGCGGTTCCGGTAGCTTTTCACAGAATCAAAGTGCAGCTCATTGACCCCGTAATGCTCCAGAATAAGGCCGTCCTGGACACCGAACGGCGCATCTTCAGAAATATGAAAGTCCTCTTTTCTGTACACTGCCAATCTTCCTTTTCGCATAGTCTATGCCTTTATTCTGTGAAAATAAGGAGAAAAGAAAAAGGAAAGAAGAACAGAGGAAGAAAAGACGTTCGCTTTTTTCCGCATTGAGCTCTCATCCTCGTTTCCTTCTCTCTTTTCTTTCATACCATAAAAATGCAACTGTCCCGCATCTTCATGGCATGGCTTGTGGCTGGCGAGCCAGACGAT
>NZ_DFMZ01000099.1:0-12527 GCF_002375825.1 Aneurinibacillus sp. UBA3580 | reverse complement strand
TGGCTGGCGAGCCAGACGAGCCGTATATTCCATGTTCTATTTTACCATTGATTGCAACTACAACTAACCAGGGCATTGCATAAAAAATGCATAAATCCTTTTCTATATCTCTCCCTGTTAAGCTTAACCGATCATATCCTTACGCAAAAAATATTTATAAACAAACAAAGAAAAGCAACAGATTTTTCCTTCCTGCACCCACTTCTGTTATAGCCTATATTCCATGTTTTGAATATAACAGAATGGCTTTTCCTCTTTTCTTTATCATCTTCTCATCGTCTGTTTTTATGGAAATGAACTGGAAATTCCACCTTTTTCATTACGGGGAGAAGTTTGCTACAATGGAGATAAATCATATTCTACCTAATCAGGAGGAAAATATGAGCATACTCGTACTGTACGGCAGCTCCCGCGAGAGAGGCAATTCGGAACTGCTTACCAATAAAGTCGTGGAGAATATCAACCATACACGTGTGTATCTGCGTGACAGGCAGATTCAGGCTATTGTGGACAAACGCCATACCCCGGAAGGATTCAAACCTGTAGCCGACGATTACGAGGACATCGTCCGGCAGTTGCTTACGCACGACATCCTTATCTTTTCTACTCCGCTCTACTGGTACGGTATGAGCGGCGTTATGAAAGATTTTATCGATCGCTGGTCGCAAAGCCTGCGTTCATCCGATTACAATTTCAAAGAAGAGGTAAGCCGGAAGCAGGCATACGTTATCATAGCCGGCGGCGATAACCCGAGGCTCAAAGGCCTGCCGCTCATCCAGCAGTTCGCCTACATATTCGACTTTGTCGGCATGTCGTTTGCGGGCTATATCATCGGCGAAGGGAGCAAGCCGGGTGATGTTCTTTCCGATGCTGCAGCCTTATTCGAGGCTCGGGAACTCAACCGAAAACTTGCGCAGATGCGGAAATAAACAGAGAGGAAGAAGAAACAATGGCGCAAAAAACAAACGCGGCGCGCCAGCTCGATCAAATGAAGATTCCATATGAGCTGCGCGAATACACGGTGGACGAATCCGATCTGTCCGCCGGTACAGTTGCGGAAAAAATCGGTTTCCCGCTCAATCAAGTCTATAAAACCATTGTGGCCCGCGGTGATAAAACGGGTGTAATCCTTGCCTGCATCCCGGGCGATAAAGAATTGAATCTTAAGGCGCTCGCATTGCTTAGCGGAAACAAAAAAGCCGAGGTCGTACCGCTGAAAGATGTGCAGCCGCTCACAGGCTACATCCGGGGGGGCGTCTCTCCCCTCGGTCTGAAAAAGAAATTCCCCATCTTTTTAGAAGAAGCGGCTCTGCAGCACGATACAATCTCTATAAGCGCAGGCATCCGGGGCGGCGTGATTCTCCTGAATCCAAAGGACCTGCTTACCGCCACGGGTGCAACCTGCGGCAGCATCTCTAAAGCAGGAGAATAATCGGATGTAATATACTAGCACAAATAAAACGGAGCGGATTAAAACATTCCGCTCCTGCCTCTCCCTCTGTTTTATCCGTCTCAAACAGACATTCTTAAGCAACGTTTTCAATATTAGACATTAGACACATAATCTACGTCTATTCGGTATGGACATTCTTCAGTTTTTTCGTCTTCTAATCAAGCACACGGCTCAGGGCTCAGATATAAAAGTTATTTACATCTTGTTAGTATCCTCTATCGGTGTACTTTCCAACTATACCACCATATGTAACAATACATGAATTTCCCCATCGCTTTATTGATTTTGCCGTTAATTCTCCTACTCCTTCTTCGCCAGTATAGTATATTGAAGCAGGCCATGTATCAGTCAAACCATACCATCTATCCACTTCTACGTATGTAGTAACCCAAACATCATTAGGTTGCACAATAGTAGATGGATTAACGTTATTAGAGCTATTTAACTCATGAGATTCAATTGATGTTGCGCCTACTAAAGATGCAGAAAATAGAAGTCCCCGATACTTCAAACTAATGGTTTACTAATATTGCTTAGAAATATTTTTACTTTTCAAAAATTTTATCACGGGGTCTATTTCTCTTGAACGTAACATGATTTTGTTATTCTCATCTAGTAAAATAATAGTTGGAAAATCATTTATTCTAAATTGTTCAAATTGTTTCTCGCGAGAAGGTTCATTTAAAAATAATATTTCTTCTACAGGGTAACTAATTAAAAACTGTGGTTGAGCAAATCGTTTATTAATATAAGATGTAGATTCATTAGTAAAGATCAGTACCCTATATTTTTTAATCGGAATAGATACTTTATGGGTTTTCAGTTGCAAAGGTCGAGTATTATTAATTGATTTTACATAACTACTATAGAAATATCCGGTGATAATCGCTAGAATTAAAGCAATAATGACTTTATCCATTTTCATAACATCATCTCCCTTAATCATATTTCCTTCTAACATAAAATATCTTAATTAATTTTACCACTTATTAGAAATAGATATAAGCACTCTTATCAGAATTTAAATTGAGTGTTCCTTACCACCTTCGAATCCTTCAACAGTTTTTAAAGAACTTTGCGACCTCTGTTTCTTCTACAACAAAAGGTTTACCAATTCCCGCATATCGGTAAAGCGGGCAACCGGGTATACCCCTTTCTTCTTCATATCGTCGCTATTTCCCCTGTAAGCGGCAAATTTAATGCCGCCGTCCTGTGCGGCTTTGCCGTCAATCCAGGAGTCCCCGACCAGCATCCAGCGCTCTGCAGGTACATCGGGATAATGGCGCAGGATATAATGAACGCCTGAAGGTGACGGCTTAAGTGCCGTCATCTGCTCCCGCCCGACGATATAATCGAAATAATGACCGATTCCCGTCTCTTTTAATGCTTCCTGTGCGGCTACGCAGGCGTTATTGGTTAGCACAACAAGATGGCAATCCCCGCAGATTTGATCAAGCACCTCGGTCACATAGGGTTCCAGCTTCGCCCCATGCATTCCTTCCTTTTCGAATTCAGCTACCGTATCCCAGATGCGCACCTCGGTTTCCTTTCTTAGTCTGCCTGACTGTCTTGCCATCTCAATTAATTGGGACGCGGTATAACTGCGCCAGTCCAGATCCGGTTTGCATAGCTCGCTCTCCGTAAGCAGTTCAAATACAGCCCGTTTCATTCCTGCAAAATCAATATTCGATTGAAGCAGCGTGTTATCCATATCAAAAATAAGTCCGTAACGACATTTTTGTTTCTTCATTATTTTCCTCCTGTCTTACTTTCTATATATCTTCATTGTAGAAGTTACGGCGGAAACTTTCATGAATAAACTTTCGATATAGCGCGAAAACCTCTTCATATTAGTTGAATTTGAAAATTCTGTGACACGTACCTTATCTGTGATAAGTATCACAGGCTTTTCCTCTTCTCCCCTTTATAGTTGCACTATAAGGTTCACCCGGCACAACAGGGTGGAACAATGCTAGGGGGAGGCATAACAAATGTTTTGTTATCAATGCGAACAAACGCCAAGCGGCGGATGCAAAGTTATCGGGGTATGTGGGAAAAATGAAGACATCGCAAGCTTGCAGGATACAATCATTTTCGGTCTGAAGGGAATTGCCGCGTACGCGACACACGCGCGCCAGCTCGGCTATTCCGACCCGTTTGTGGATGCTACGACGCATGAGGCGCTGTACCTCACATTAACGAACTCCAACTTCAATATGCAGGAACATATCGACATGGCGATGAAAGTCGGCCAGGCGACGGTGCGTGTTATGGATTTGCTTGACCGCGCCCATACGGAACGTCTCGGCATTCCGCAGCCAATTCGCGTGTCTCAGAATAAAATCGAAGGCAAATGCATTGTCGTTACTGGACATAACCTGTTTGCGCTCGAGCAGTTGCTCAAGCAAACTGAAGGCAAAGGCATCAACATCTACACTCACTCGGAAATGCTGCCGGCGCACGGATATCCGGAACTTAAAAAATACCCGCACCTGAAAGGAAACATTGGTAAATCATGGTTCGACCAGCGCCGTCTGTTCGAAGAATTCCCGGGTGCCATCCTGGCCACCACTAACTGCGTGATGCCGATTAAAGGCACATACGCAGACCGCTTCTTCTCTTATGAAGTAGCCGGACTCGAAGGCGTAACAAAAATCCTAAATGATGACTTCACTCCGCTCATTGAACGTGCGCTGGAGCTTCCAGAAGCCAATATTGAGTCTGATCAAACATTGCTTACAGGCTTCCATCACGAAACAGTTCTAGGTATCGCTCCGGAAATCATCGATGCGGTAAAAGCAGGTAAAATCAAACGTTTCTTTGTTATCGCGGGCTGTGACGCACCGGGCAAAGGCGGCGAATACTACCGCGAACTCGCTACGTCCCTTCCACCGGAAACGGTCATTCTGACAACGTCCTGTGGTAAGTTCCGCTTCAACGATGTAGACTACGGTACAGTTCCGGGTACAAACATTCCGCGCTATATCGATCTTGGCCAGTGCAACAACTCCGGCTCTACGGTAAAGATTGCTATGGCGCTCGCCGACGCATTCGGCTGTGAAGTTAACGAGCTGCCGGTCAGCATCGTGCTTTCCTGGTTCGAACAGAAAGCGGTAGCTATCCTGCTCGGCCTGTTCAGTCTTGGAATTCAAGATATCCGCATCGGTCCTAAGCCGCCGGAATTTATTACACCGGGCGTACTGAGCGTACTGCAAGAAGCATTTGGCCTTAAACTCATCGGTAATGCACAAGAAGACATGAAGACCATGCTGGCTCTTTCCGCAAACTAAATAAACCTTACTAAAAACTCGCGGGCCAAACGTTTCCTCACCCCCAACAGAAGCTTAACGTTTGGCCCGCGAGTTTTTCTTATCGATGCATAAAAAGAAAAGGCGGGGAAAGCATCTCCCCGCCTCTAGTTTTTGCTCACGCCGCACGTCGTGTCGCTTCCTATTTTAATCACCAGCAGGCTCGTATCTTCAAGCGCCTCCAGCTCATGCTCTTCTTTCGGATCCATATGCAGCACAACATCCTTTGTCAGATCCACCGTCTCTTCCCCTACGCCGAACCGTACCCGGCCGGAGACGACATGTATGATTGTGTCACTCGGTGTATGATGTCGGCCAACCTTCTGTCCCGCCTTCAACTGCAGATTAATAACGGCTCCGCTTGAAAATTCCAATACGCTCGTCTTGCCAATGGTCCGAGCTTCCAACAAATTTTTTAATTCTGCAACTTTCATGATTATAGCCTCCAGACCTTGTTATTGTCTTTTTGTCTATCATAAGGCCTGGTGTGCATACATTCAGTGACAATCGTCACCTTTCACGCAAATATTTACTCCTTCTCGAAAAACAGACTGGTCGTCATACGATCATGCCCGAGCTTCGTCTCCGGAAAAATGCGACGAGCAACCTCAATGTATTCTTCCGGATCATGCAGCGAAGGACTGTAGTGGGTGAGCCAAAGCTCCTTTACACCGCTTTGCCGGGCCAGCACGGCCGCCTCCTCAAACAGCATATGGCGATGCTCTTCGGCTTTAGGCAAGCTCTCCGCGTCTCCGTACATGCCCTCACCGATAAATAAATCGGCTTCGCGAATGAACTCAACCAATTCATCTACTGGCCGTGTATCAGTGCAGTAGGCCACTTTCAGGCCCCTGCGCGGCTCTCCAAGCACCATATCGGGCGTAAAGGTCTTCTCCTTATAGGTAACCGTTTCTCCCTTCTGTAGACGGCCCCAGAAGGGCAGAGGGATAGCCAGCTCTGACGCTCTTGTCGGATTGAACTTCCGCCCCCGTTTGATTTCCAACGTATAACCGACGCAGGGCACTGTATGGTAAACAGGTAGCGTTCGTACGATAAAGTCTCCGATGCGCTGCTCTGTAGGTTTCTGATCCGATATTTCGACCAGATGAAGATCATACGGGAGATGCGGCGCGATTACCGTCATACCCTGTACGACTTGGACGAGTCCGGGTGGACCGACAAGCAGCAGCGGTTCCGTCCTTCCGGCATTGGCGATCGCAAACAGCAGGCCCGGCAGGCCCGCCACATGGTCGGCGTGGTAATGGGTGAAGCAGATCGCCTCAATCGACTTAAACCCCCAGCCGAGCATCTTCATCGTTACTTGCGTTCCTTCTCCACAGTCGATAAGTACCATCTTACCGTTATAGGAAGCAAGCATGGCCGTAAGCCAGCGTTTCGGGAGCGGCATGGTACCACCGCAGCCCAATAAAGCAATGTCCAACATGGCACTTCTCCTCTGCAAAAATAACTTCTGTCTTTTATTTATAAGAAACAAACGGATTATCCTTTCCGTTATCCGATATTGCTCGCTTTGCTTAGCTTGCCGACCATATCTTGTTCAATATGTGAAAGCTCATGTTCAATCTGCCTCCGCTTCTCGCTGCCTTCCTGTTGAATATGCAGGGTCTCTTCAAGAATCGTTCGCAATTCTTCCTGCATCTCCTTGAACGCCTCCAATTCGGCTGCCGTATGGCTCTGTTCGTGAACCATCTTCCTGTTACCGGTGTGGATCGTTTCCGCATTCTGCTTCAACAGCGCTTTTGTCGCTTTCATTGTCTGCCTTTGTGCAGCGAGTGCTTGCTGCTGACGCAATTGCGTAAGCAGGATTACCACCTGACTTTTCCAAAGCGGGATCGTCGTCAAGACGGATGCGCGAATTTTTTCCATCAACAGCTCATAGTTTTCCTGGATAAGCCGTATTTGAGGAGCGGTCTGCAGAGCAATAGCCTGGCTAATCAGCAAATCCTGCATCTTTTTTTCCAGACGGTCAGCAAAGCGCTCCATATCCATATATTCCTGCATCTGAAGCGGATCGCCCCCCGATTCCTCCGCTTTTTTCCGAAGAGAGGGCAGCGTATGTTCTCGCAGTTCTTCCAACTTCTCTCTGGCGGCAATGATATACATATCCAATTCGTTAAAGTAATCTTTATTCTTCGTATACAACACGTCCAGCATGGTTATGTCACGAAGCATTTGGTGGCGCAAGCGCTCCAGCGTATCGGCCATTCGTTCCATCTCCTGGTTGGTTTTCTGGCAGCGGGCCAGAAATTTTTGTTTTGCTTTTGAAGAGGAAAAGCCGAATAAGCGAGCAAAAAAGCCGCGCTGGGCGGCAAATATTTCATCGGGATGAATCTCCCCCAGTCTATCCAGCAGCGTGCGCAGGATGCTTCCGATTTGTTCTTCGGTCTGCCGGGCACGCACCTGGTTCAACATGCCGTCCGCCAGACGGGCCAGCTTACCTTGAATATCCGCCCCGTATTGTGTCAGCGTATGTGGATGCTCCGGGGAGATTAAACGCGCCAATTCCTTTACCCGCATCTGCTGTTTCCGTGAAAGCGGAAGTTTTGTTTCCTTATTCGCTTCTAAACGCTCTGCGGCTTTTATAAAGAACGGGTATTCTTTTGAGCGGCTCATCCATTATCTCCCCTTTCTTCCGGTATGCTTTCCTACCGTTTGATTTCGTCTTTATGTTCTTCACGTTCCGGCAGCGTAAGCGTATGCTCAGACCGTGTACCAATCGATTTTTTCAATGTCTCAATTTCCACATCCAGATTAAGCACATCATCTGACAATACCTGCATCAATTCCTCTTCCAATGCTGCAATAATATCGTCAAGCATGGCCTCCGTTTTCTTAAGCGCCATCGTCATTTCAGTGTTTCGAACCGGCTGCGAGAGAAGAAATGTATATTTTTCCAGAATTGTAATTGTGGAGTCAAGGTAACTTGCGAAGAAGTTGCGGGCAGAACGAAAACGATATGGCTGTTCCTCGACAATCGTCAAGATGCGGCGCGCCACTTTGTACAGATGCGATGACTTCTGCCAAATGGCAATGGACCGAATACGGAACTGCAGACGGCGAATGGTTTTAAGCTTTCTGCGCGCGTCCCGTAAGTTTTGCTTTATATAAACGCGATCCTGCTTGTCCAAATCGAAGTCATGCGTGGCAGGCGCCGCAAAGCGCCGTCCGCTTATCCACATCGAAAGGGCAAAGACTGCTACACTTGCGAAAAAGGCGGGTGTAAATTCTTCGTCAAACAGAAAGAAAAACAAAAATAAGCTTCCAAATGCAATCATACCGGAAAGCATTATGCGCCATACGGTCGTCAGTAATCTTTTCATCGAGCCTCACCCCGTTATTTCCCTTGGCATATATTTTATCTTACCATAGGCTTTCCCGGAAACCTAATTAGGTTTCTAATTACTTATACGGTTTATACTCTTTCACGTTTCACTGATTCTTTACCCTTATTATGGCGAAGAAACGGGGAAACAAAAAACAAGGCAAGACTGTTTCACCAGTGCTTGCCTTGTTCCCCTACAGCTTGTCGTTCACATAACCAGCTCATAATACTTTCGTATGTCCGCTTCTAACTCACCCATCGCTACAAAACGGGCTTTACGCATGACTTCTTTTCCTTCGACAAACAAAAGCAGAACCGGTGCGGTAAATACGGAGAACCTTCCTGCCAATTCGGGAATATCATCGATTTGTGCAAACAAACTCTCTATATGCGGGAACTTCTGCAGCATGGCCTCCACTTTCGGCAATAGGGCATGACACACGCTGCACGTTTGCTGAGAGATGTACAGAAAACTCATCCTGTGGGTAGCGATAAGTGTCTCGATGTCTTCAAGCCGTGTTAGCTGCCTCATATCGCCCCCTCCTTTTTACGAGCTTGTCGCTTGCTTATTCACTATACGCTTCATGGCGTTAATATAACCTGTATGTACCGCTTCATGGTAAATGGCCATATTCATCAATTCTCCGACTGTCTCCATCCGCAAACCTGATTGTAGAGAGAACGGAGAAGACAGCGTTTCATCCAATCGTGCCGCTGCACTTTCTTTGGCACGTTTTTCCTGATCTTTAAGCTGATCGATAATTTCCTGCAGGGACGGCGGCGCGCTTTTCCAATCATCCGGCTTGGTTCCATTGGCAAAAAACTCATTATAATTTTTCTGAAGCTTCCCGGAGCCGGTCGGAACTGTAAATAAGAATGCTTCGGTCACAAGCAGAATATGTCCCGCATGCCAGTGAATATTGTTGTTGAACCCTTCCGGCTTTTGTCCGGCCACTTCTTCTGTTACATTCTCCAGGGCGCTCAACAGGCGGTTTCTTGCAATAGTAAATTGTTTTACCACAAATTCATTTTTCATGATTTCCCATCCTTTCATGTTGTATTCATTATTTAGATTAACATCCTTTCCAATTCGGTGGGCGTTTTTCGAGAAATGCACAAATACCTTCTGTGGCATCGGCTGCGGTGGCGTTCAGGCTCATCACCTCTTTAGTATAGGAGTAGGCAAGAGACTGGGGCATATCCAGCTGCTTATAGAACGCCTGTTTACCAATTCCTACGGTAAATGGACTAGCTTCGGCGATTTTTAGTGCGAGCGCTTTGGTCTCCTCTTCGAGTTTATCTGCCGGTACGACTCTGTTAATTAAGCCGGCCATGACCGCTTCTTCAGCGGAAAGCGCTTCGCCCGTGAGCAGCATTTCCATGGCTTTTTTGCGTCCTACTGCGCGGGAAAGCGCTACCATCGGCGTCGAACAGAAAAGGCCGATTTTCACACCCGGGGTGGCAAAGCGGGCGTCTTCTGTTGCTACAGCCAAATCACATGTAGCAACCAGCTGGCATCCTGCTGCCGTAGCAATACCATGTACTTGCGCAATAACCGGCTGAGGAATCGCTTGAATTGTTTCCATTAATTTTGTGCACACCTCGAACAGATTACGGTAGAAGGCAGGCGCCTGCTCCACCATTTCACCTAAATCATGACCCGCGCAGAAGGCTGGCCCGCTTCCTCTCAGGATAACAACCGCAATCTCTTTGTTCTTTGCGATGCTTTCGAAACAATGAATCAGCTCCTGCATATGCCCAAGGGAAAGCGCATTACGTTTTTTAGCGCGATTCATCGTTACGTAGGCAATCGAGGAATTCGTTTCAAACAAAATATTGCTGTATTGTACCGTCTGCGTATCTGTCATACCCAATTTCCTCCTTCTACACATTTTCACGTTTATTTAATAGTTAAAATTTTCAATATTTTAATCATAGCAGCTCTTTTAAAAAAATCATAGGTTATAGTTGATAATGAATAAAAAGTGTTTGCATGACTCGCAGAAACGTGTAAAGATAGTAAAGCAATATTAATTCATCAGGGGAATGAAAACAGCATGGCAAGGGAATCATATATCGAAATTCATATGACGGAAGAAGAGAAGGAGACATTAAAGCAGTTTGCGGAAGCAATAGGATGGACATTTTCGGAACTTGAAATGTTTTTAACAAAAGAATTTATTCGCAAAATGCATAACAAAAAAGAGAATTCCGTAGGCTCCAACTCTCTTACGTAACCAAAAAAGCGATCCGCCTTAGTTGCAGATCGCTTTTTTGGTATCGCTTTATTTTTTATCATATCGGCCGAGAAGACTCCCACTTCTAAGTGAAGTGAAAGTGGGGGATGAATGGGCTTCAGACAAGGCGTGTCTTCTGGCACGTCCATTGTTCGACTGTTCTTTTCTCTCCTCTTTAGATTCTGTAAAATATACGCAATCGAAGGAGGTGAAAAACGAATGAAACGGCACAAAGCATTCAAGTTTCGTCTCTACCCTACAGTGGAACAGGCAACGCTCATCCACAAAACCATCGGATGTTGCCGATTCGTGTTCAACCATTTCCTCGCATCGTGGAAGGATGCCTTCAAACAAACAGGAAAAGGTCTCACGTATGGGACATGTTCTGCCCCCAACTTCCTGCATTAAAAAAAGAGTATGAATGGCTAAAAGAAGTCGATTCCATTGCCATTCAAACGTCTGTGCGACATCTTGCGGATGCGTTTACGCGATTCTTTAAAAAACAAAATGACAGGCCGCGTTTTAAAAGCAAGAAGCATCCCGTTCAGTCGTACACCACAAAACAGACAAACGGAAATCTTGCGGTGGAAGGCAATCAGATCAAGTTGCTGAAACTCGGATTTGTTCGCTTTGCGAAAAGTCGTGAGATCGAAGGGCGTCTTCTTTCCGCTACGATTCGCCGCCATCCATCGGGGAAATATTTTGTCTCCCTTCTATGCGAAGTAGAGATTCAGCCGTTGCCTAGAGTCAATCAAAATGTCGGTGTAGATTTGGGAATCAAGCATTTTGCGGTTTTATCGAACGGGGAACCGCCTGTCAAAAATCCGAAATATCTACGCAGGTATGAATCGCAGCTTGCTCGCTGGCAACGCATCTTTTCCCGCAGGAAAAAGGATGGGAAAAACCGTGAAAAAGCAAGAATCAAGGTGGCCCGTCTGCATGAGAAAATCCGCAACACCCGGCAAGACTTCCTGCATAAGTTGTCCACAAAGCTGATTCGTGAAAACCAAACGATCTGCCTGGAGGACTTGCAGGTGTCAAATATGGTAAAAAACCACAATCTGGCAAAGGCCATCGCCGATGCGTCATGGTCGGAGTTCCGGTCGATGCTGGAGTACAAAGCGGAATGGTACGGACGTACGATCAGCATTGTGAGTAAGGGATTTCCATCGAGTCAGTTGTGTTCTGGTTGTGGATACCGAAACAAGGACGTAAAAGACTTGAACCTGCGTGAATGGGACTGCCCTGCGTGTGGTTCGCATCATGACCGCGATACGAATGCCGCTATCAATATTTTGCGAGAAGGGATGAGACTGTTAGCGTAAGCGAACCAACCGCAGGAACTGCGGAGGTAGCCTGGTGGTACGAACCGAAACAACATCCTAGATGACCGTACTCATTCTGCTCAGTAGAGTGGACGACCCAGGAATCCCCCACTTCAAAAATGGTAAGATTTTAAGTGGTGGGAGTGTTCAAAATTAAGAAAAATTCGCGGACGTTGCCGCTCGTTCTTTTTCCACACAGAAAACAAGCGGCCGCTTTGTGGCCCTTCGGCCGGACCGGCAAATTTTCTATACAAAAAAGACCCGGCTGCCCGGAGTCATAATTGTCTTTATAAATATAAACAAAAGTGGGCCTAGGCTGACTCGAACAGCCGACCTCACGCTTATCAGGCGTGCGCTCTAACCAACTGAGCTATAGGCCCGCATGGCGGAGAAGGAGGGATTCGAACCCTCGCACGGTTTAACCCGTCTACTCCCTTAGCAGGGGAGCCCCTTACAGCCTCTTGGGTACTTCTCCTTTTATGTATGTGTTGCCAATTACAAGCGATATGTAGAAATTTATCATATTTTTCTACGAATATGCAAGCATTTTTTCAGACATCCATAAAAGATATAAAATCGATTGTTTTTCCACATTACCCAGCAAATTATACACTCGTTTCCTTTACATAATACAAAATTGTCACTATGATAAGGGAAACCGTCACTTTAAAAACTTTATGGCTTTTCAGCCATAAGCTTTGCCATGAAAACGAAGGGAAGGGCGGCTGACTTTTGCGGTACGAAGGAAAAGAGAGAAAAGAACGAGAGGATGATTTCAATGGTGAAAAAGGCGAACGCCTTTTTCTACCCTGGCTCTCCTTTCCTCTTTCTCTCCTTCTTTCCTCACGATTTTCACAGAAA
>NZ_DFMZ01000135.1:48020-53051 GCF_002375825.1 Aneurinibacillus sp. UBA3580 | reverse complement strand
AAAGAGAGGAAAGAATGAGGAGAGGATTTCAATGTGGAAAAAGGCGAACGCCTGTTTCTTCCCCGGATCTCCTTTCCTCTTTCTCTCCTTCTTTCCTCACAATTTTCACAGAAAAAAGCGAGGTGAAGACGCATGAAATTACTCCCGCTAGGAGACGCTGCGGTGGTAATTGAATTGGGAGACGAGATTTCAGAGGATGTACACCGCAAAGTAAAAGCGCTGTCCATGCGGCTTGCGGAGCGGCCCATTCCCGGCATGATAGAATATGTTCCCGCTTTTACAACGGTCACGGTGTTTTACGATCCGTGTCTTGTACTGAAAGAAATGGGCATACGCCTGACGGAAAACAAAACATTAGCTCCGCCTTCCCCCTATCAACAGATGTGCAGCTTGCTGAAAGACACGCTCACAGATATAGAAGCGGAAGCGGACGTGCCGACGCGCGTGATCGAGATTCCTGTCTGCTATGGAGAAGAATTTGGCCCCGATCTTGAGTTTGTAGCCAAACATAACGGGCTGACGCCGGAAGAAGTCATACGCATTCACAGCGAAGCGGAATATCTCGTATACATGATTGGCTTCGCGCCCGGTTTTCCGTATCTCGGCGGCATGCCGGAGGCAATTGCCGCGCCGCGCCGCCCATCGCCCCGCCTCTCTATTCCCGCCGGCTCGGTCGGTATTGCCGGGAAACAGACAGGTGTCTACCCGATTGAAACGCCGGGAGGCTGGCAACTTATCGGACGGACTCCGCTTAAGCTGTTTGTTCCGGACAGCGATTCGCCGACACTGCTTACGGCAGGCGATCGCATTCGTTTCCGGGCAATTTCCCGGCATGAATACGATGAATGGAAGGAGGGAGGTGAATGAGGGTAAAAGTGCTGCGCCCGGGATTGCTGACAAGCATACAGGATTTGGGACGGTATGGATTCCAGCAGCGCGGCGTGATCGTAAGCGGTGCGATGGATACGTTCTCGCTGCGAATGGCCAATCTGCTGGTCGGCAATGATGAAGGCGAAGCAGGGCTGGAGATTACTTTAATGGGTCCAAAATTAGAATTTGAAGAAAGTGCACTGGTTGCTGTCTGTGGTGCCGATTTGTCGCCTGAGGTGGACGGTCAATCTATTCCGCAATGGCGTCCCGTGTATATAAAGAAAGGCAGCATTTTGAACTTCCGTGGCTGTGTGTCCGGTTGCCGCGCGTATTTGGCAATGGCGGGCGGGTTTGTCGTAGAGAAAGTGTTGGGAAGCCGCAGTACATATTTGCGCGCTGGTATCGGTGGATATCAGGGGCGGGCGCTAAAAGAAGGGGATGTGCTGGAAGCAGGTCAGCCTTCTGAACGGGCGGAATGGAAAATGCAGAAGCTTTCAGCTCAGGGGGGTGATACGATTGCGTCAGGATGGAGCATAAGCGTAGACGTATTCCCGGACTATGATGTGAATCCGACCGTCCGTGTGCTGCGCGGTGCGCAGTTCGACCGGTTTACGAAGGAAAGCAGGGAAGCGTTCTTTGCTTCAACGTTTCAGGTTACACCGCAATCCGACCGGATGGGGTATCGTCTGAAGGGACCGGAGCTTTCGCTTACGGAACCGCTGGAAATGCTCTCATCATCGGTGGCGTTCGGTACGGTGCAGGTGCCGCCGGAGGGACAGCCGATTGCGCTGCTGGCGGACCGGCAGACCGCGGGCGGCTATCCGAAAATCGCCCAGATTATCTCTGTTGATTTGCCTGTGATAGCTCAGGTAAAACCGGGAGAAAAGATTCGTTTTCAGGAGGTTTCACTTGAAGAAGCGGAAGCGCTCTATCTTGCACGAGAGAAGCAGATTCAACAGGTAAAACAGGGCATTGCCCTGCGTTATCGATAAAAGCAGTGTAGAGGAGGAAGCGTATGTATCGAGTAGACATCAATTGCGACATGGGTGAAAGCTTCGGAGCATACCGGATGGGATCAGACGAAGAGATTCTATCGTATGTTACGTCGGCCAATATCGCCTGCGGATTTCATGCCGGCGGACCGGCTGTCATGCGCAGCACAGTGGATATGGCACTTGAAAAAGGAGTGGCGATTGGTGCACATCCCGGCCTTCCCGATTTGGAAGGGTTCGGACGGCGCAACATGGATATAACGCCGCGGGAAGCGTACGACATGGTCGTATACCAGATCGGCGCATTATACGGATTCGTTAAAGCATCCGGCGGCCGGATGCAACACGTCAAACCGCACGGCGCGTTGTATAATATGGCCGCAAAGAATCCGGGTTTGTCGGAAGGAATTGCTGAAGCGGTTTACAAGGTAGATCCGGAGTTGATTTTGTTCGGCCTATCCGGCAGTGAGCTGGTGAAAGCCGGGGAGAAAATCGGCCTGCGTACGGCGAACGAAGTGTTTGCGGATCGTACGTACCAGATTGACGGCACGCTGACCTCGCGCCGGGAGCCGGATGCGCTGATTACGGATACCGAGCAGGCAGTGCATCAGGTTGTTCGTATGGTAAAAGAGAAAAAAGTGTACACCATGCAGAAGCAGGATATCAACATTCAGGCAGATACCGTCTGTATCCATGGCGATGGCGCCCATGCGCTTGAGTTTGCCAGAACCATTCGGGAGTTACTGCGACAGGCTGACGTATCTGTCCAGGCCGTTGGAAGTAAATAATCATACCGGTTATACACCAATTCTACATCGCAACTAAAGGGGGATTCATCATGGACAAAAAAGGAACCGCAAGCGTACTGCTCGGCGCTGCATTTTTGATGGCGACATCGGCAATCGGACCGGGCTTTCTTACACAAACAACCGTGTTTACCAGCCAATTGGCGGCAAGCTTCGGTTTCGTTATTCTGGTATCTATTATTTTGGATATCGGTGCGCAGATGAACATCTGGCGTGTTATCGCTGTGTCGGAGAAGCGGGCGCAGGACATTGCCAATATGGTGCTGCCGGGACTCGGCTACGTTCTTGCGTTTCTAATCGTAATCGGGGGCCTGGCATTCAATATAGGAAACGTCGGGGGAGCCGGTCTCGGTCTGAACGTACTGTTCGGCATTACGCCGGAGATGGGAGCACTTATAAGCGGGATTATCGCAATTGCGATTTTTGTTATCAAAGAGGCTGGAAAAGCGATGGACCGCTTTGCTCAGATTGCGGGTTTCGTCATGATTGGTCTTACGGTTTACGTAGCGATTACATCACAACCGCCGCTTGGAGAAGCGGTTGTAAGAACATTTGTACCGGAGAAGGTTGACTTTTTGGCTATCGTTACACTGGTCGGCGGAACGGTTGGCGGTTATATCACATTTTCGGGTGGACACCGCTTGCTGGATGCGGGCATTAAGGGAAGAGAAGCGCTGCCTCAAGTTAACCGAAGCGCCGTATCTGCTATCGGTATTGCTTCCATCATGCGCATTGTATTGTTCCTGGCGGCGCTTGGTATTGTAGCGCAGGGCCTGGCGCTTGATCCGAAAAATCCGCCGGCATCCGTCTTCCAGCTTGCGGCCGGCAACATCGGCTACAAAATTTTCGGCATCGTTATGTGGGCGGCGGCCATTACATCGGTTGTCGGCGCTGCATATACATCCGTATCGTTTATTCGGACATTCAGTTCTACGCTGGAGAAATATCATCGCGCGATTATTATTGCCTTTATTGCTATTTCTACTATTGTATTTGTCTTAATTGGTAAGCCGGTAAATGTGCTGATTCTCGTTGGTGCATTAAATGGGATGATTCTGCCGATTTCGCTCGGTGTGATTCTTGTGGCCGCGTATAGAACAAAAATCGTCGGCGACTATAAGCACCCGCTTTGGCTGACGATTTTCGGCGCGGTAATCGTTGTGGTAATGGCGATTATGAGCGGTATGACAATGTTCACAGAACTTCCGAAGCTTTTTGCGTAAGAAATAAATCATAATACAGGAGGAAAGAAAGATGCAGAATGTAGCCGCACTGACTCCGTCTGAAGCACGAGCGCTCATCCGGGAGGGGAAATGGCGCAAACCGACGTCCGGAATGGCCGCGGGCTATACGCAGGCTAACCTGGCGATTTTGAAGAAAGAACTTGCGTTTGAATTTCTTTTGTTCTGTCAGCGCAACCCAAAACCATGCCCGGTGCTGGATGTTACAGAAGCCGGATCGCCGGTGCCGCAGCTGGTGGCGCCGGGAGCCGATCTTCGTACTGATGTTCCGGCGTACCGTGTGTACAGACATGGAGAGCTGGTGGACGAAGTGACGGACATTACATCCTATTGGGAAGACGATATGGTCGCGTTCCTGCTGGGCTGCAGCTTTACGTTCGAGCAAGCGATGCTTAGGAACGGCATTCCGGTGCGTCACATTGAAGAAGGCTGCAACGTACCGATGTACAAAACGAACATTCCATGCGTGAAAGCCGGACCGTTTGAAGGACCTATGGTTGTAAGCATGCGTCCGGTTCCTGAGAAAGACGTCGTGCGTGCCACCCAGGTAACGAGCCGCTTTCCGGCGGTGCATGGCGCACCCATTCATATCGGGAATCCGGCATCTATCGGCATCCTGGATATCGACCAGCCGGACTTCGGGGACCGTGTGACCGTGAAGGAAGGGGAAGTTCCCGTTTTCTGGGCGTGCGGGGTAACGCCGCAGGCGGTGGCCATGCATGTGAAGCCGGAGATTATGATTACGCACGCGCCGGGACATATGTTTATCACAGATATGCATGAAGAGCAGTATAGCGTACTTTAAATAGAGCCATCGTAAAGAAATGAAAGACCTGTCACGCTTTCCGTATGGGAAGCGGAGACAGGTCTTTTTTGCTTCAGATCCTCTTTCCTTCTTTATTTTTCTTATTTTCAAGGCTCGCTCGGTTAAACATAAATTTCAATATTCTAATACTGTCTCTTCAATTTTATAATCGTTGCAGAGTAAGATATGACAACTAATGCAAATAAACAAGTTAAGGCAAAAGTAAACTGTTCTCTATTTAATGGAAATGTGATATTGATAATAAAAATAATTAAATACCCTAACAGAAATGAAAAATAAACGGTCATTCCTGCTAT
>NZ_DFMZ01000135.1:47465-47913 GCF_002375825.1 Aneurinibacillus sp. UBA3580 | reverse complement strand
ATTCCTGCTATACCTAATATTTTATTACCTCTTTCATCTCCTCCTTCTTTTTTAATGAAATACGCGGAAAAGATGACTGCTACAAGCCCAATAAAAGATAAAACCATACCAATAATAGTATACATAACTACTCTCCCTTATTTAATTTGTATTGAAAAACCTCCTGTATTTCTTTGTCAAAAACAGCCGAAATCTCAAATGCTAAAATCAGAGATGGATTATAACGATTTGCTTCAATCGAAGCAATAGTTTGTCTTGAAACACCAACTTTTTTTGCTAAATCTTGTTGAGTCCACTTTTTTTCGGCTCTTAGAACATTCAATTTATTATATAATTGTCCGTTTCTCTGCATATTCG
The DNA here is from genome assembly GCF_002375825.1 of Aneurinibacillus sp. UBA3580. Lineage (NCBI taxonomy): Bacteria > Bacillati > Bacillota > Bacilli > Caryophanales > Paenibacillaceae > Aneurinibacillus > Aneurinibacillus sp. UBA3580. The sequence goes on along the minus strand of NZ_DFMZ01000135.1, from coordinate 47,556 downwards.
ATTTATCGCCTCTTTTTTTATATATTGTAATTTATTTTTGACATTTTGTAAACTATTTTTGACATCTCGATTTTCATGTCGGAGTTGCGGC
>NZ_DFMZ01000135.1:46195-47368 GCF_002375825.1 Aneurinibacillus sp. UBA3580 | reverse complement strand
GATTTTCATGTCGGAGTTGCGGCTGAGATGCCATGGTGGTTTTTTAAGAAAATTAAAGTAAGGATTTTTCAGAATTAATTACAAAAGATGTATAGACTCTGTCAAAAAGTTTGTAAAAACGTTTGTTATAATAAAAAAGAGATTTCATAAAGCAAAGGAGATAGCGATGGCACGACTATTCATTATTCTTGGCAGCATTAACCTGTTCCTGTCGGTGGCTCTGGGGGCGTTCGGCGCCCACGGTCTTGAAGGAAGAATTGCGGATCGCCTGCTGGAAGTGTACAAAACGGGTGTTCACTATCATATGATTCACGGTCTGGGTCTGCTTGGCATCGGCATCCTCGGCGAGCGCGGCATTGCCGGAATGAAGCAGTTGAAGCTTGCGGGCTGGTTCCACCAGTTCGGCATTCTTTTCTTCTCGTTCAGTCTGTATGCCCTGGCGATGACCGGGATCAGCTGGCTGGGCGCCATCACGCCGATTGGCGGCGTTTGCTTCCTGATTGGCTGGGTTCTGCTCGCGATCGCGGCAGCGAAGAAGTAAACTATAGCCACTGGGTCACATACCCTTCGGCAGCGTCGATAATGTCGAATGCTTCCCCTCCGGTGAACGGGGCAAGGATGCGGGCGCGTATGGTTTTCAGATCGGGTACGTCCTCGATTACAGCGCGTCCGCCCCGCTCGCCCAGCATAAGTTTGCCGCGGAAAGAAGCGGCAAGCGGCAGAGGATAGCAGGTACGAATAGTATTTTTTTCGCAGGATACAATCAATCCTCTGGATAAAGAGAATGAATCGCGCAGAAGAACGGTTACTTCTTCCTGTCCGTTACGGACTTCTTTTACAGAATACAGCGAGGCGGGGGCGTCCGGCGCGGGAGCAATTCGGATATAGTCCGCAGATTTCGGAATCGAATGCGGGCGGAGGCGGAGGGCTCTTTTTTTATAATCAATGGATTTGATGGGCACCCATTCCCGTTTCGTTCCTTCCATTTTCTTTCCCTGAAATGTCATAGAGACGGCTTCAATGCAGGCATAGGCGAGGAGCTTTCCCGTCCGGTCGGTGCGCAGAAATCCGCAGCGCCCTTCGATACACCATTCGCCGAACCGGGTACGTACGGCAATCGGCTGGGCAACCGGGCTGTATGCCCAGAAGTCGAGCCAGCCGCTGCCGGCTTCC
>NZ_DFMZ01000135.1:3242-46100 GCF_002375825.1 Aneurinibacillus sp. UBA3580 | reverse complement strand
CCAGCCGCTGCCGGCTTCCACCGCAAAAGCGGTCACTTCTCCGCCGCGGGCATTAAGCCGGTGCAAGCCTGTTATCCGCAGTGGATTTTCTTTTTTCGTCGTATGGATAAGCGCGGTGTACTGTTTGGTGGGCCGGTGGCTGCGCACGATGAGAATCGGATGCTGCTCTGTTCCAGACAGGTTCGGGTATTTCCCGGTCATGACCCGGTCGTCCGCATCCATAAGTCCATGCCAGGCCATCTCATACCCTTCTTCCGATTCCCAGCGCGCTTTTATACAGGATAACTGCGGGTGGTATTGCCGGATATCATAGATAAATCCGTAGCCATTATTTGGTGCGGGCGTCCAATACTGCGTTTTCTCACCTTCCAGCAGCGGCACGAATGTCTCTCCCGTTGTCAACCGCTCCCCGAAACTCTTGCCCGGTTCGTCAAAGTAAAGTTTGGCGCTGCTTTCGACCCCGGCCAGCGTCCAGCCGCCTTGTTCTTCCGTTAGCTGCCGTACGCCTTCGAGGGTCAGCTCCGCTTTTTCATGAAAGGCGCGGAATGAGTAATCGCATGTACCGGCTCCGCGAATGTAGAAGAAATCAACCAGATATGAAGAGCCGTCCGGAAGCGGAACGAGTCCTACCATGCGCTGAAACGCATCGGTTCCGTACAGAGATGGCGCTTTCCCCTCATATACCACAGCTTCGGGCGAGCGATACAGAAGCGAGAACTCCCCGCCGGAAAAGGGTTTGTAAAGCTGGCCTTTTTTCATTTGATTGTCTTTATTTACAACCACCGTATTATGAGCGATGGATTTCGTTGTCCAGCCATAGTGTCCGTTGGATCCGTATACGCTATAGCCCAGGTCGGCGGAGATTTCCTTGCCGTAGGCATAGCAGGTAAGGGCAAGCGCATCGTCGTGTGCGTGCGTATGGTTGGCTCCTGTTCGCATGAGAACTGTTGTTTCATTGGTGTCCCGCAGAATGCCGATACCGGCCTGCCCGGTGATGGTTACGTCTTTCGGCAAGTGCAAAGGCGCCGCATGTTTCCACACCGGATGCCAGAGAAATAAGTCGATGCCCTTCTCTCCCAGCTGGCTAAAGACAAGAGGGTACAGGCGCTTAAGCCAGTCGGCCGCTTCATCACGTATATTGGATTGAGGGGAAACGTGATAGAAATGAAGCGCGGCCCGGTATGTGTCCCTGAGCGTTTTCGCATCGGGTTCTCGACTGCGTACCCGATCCTGTCCCCAGTCTCCGTAGCAGGGAAGGTGGCCCTGACAGAGCATCTCCATCGGATTCTGTACGGCAAACCGGAAAAATCTCTCGCTTGCGAAAGGGTGGGAGGGGACGGAGGGTGTGCCGGAAACGGCCCGCACGGAGAGAAGAGCCATATCGAGAAAGACGGTAATGGTAAACATGGAGTAGCCGTACGACCCTTCGAAATACATGCCGTCCCGTCCTACCGCGTTGGAGAGAAACACTTCTGTAGCGTTGATGCCCCATTCGCAGTACTCCCGCTGTTCCGTGACAAGTCCTACCGCCAGCATGGCACGCACCCCGTCCGCCTCGTGGTTGTGCAGCTCCGTCAGGTTTCCGTCTTTGAGATTGTAGGCGGGTCCGCCCGGCTCTGTCAGCATATAATCATGCAGCATTCTCTCGATATTTTCCCGCACCGTTCCCGGCTCGCCGAGCAAAGTGAGCGCGGGTGAGAGTGTATCCATATCTTCCAGGTGATAGAGCCAGTCATAGTCATGGGCGAGAAAGACCTTTACACGATGGACAATGCTTGTCAGCAGATGCAGCCGTCCCATTTCGACTTTGCTTGCGTACGGAGTGAAATCGCGGGGCCCAAGCGTACCCGGAAACACGGCGGCAAACGCATCCAGAATCACAATCGCTTTTTGGGCGTATTTTTTCTCTCCTGTAAGCATATACATATAGGTTAGCTTTGTGACCATGCCCTCATGGTCACGTACGCCGCCCAACAGCCAGCCGGCGGTATAGAAATTCCACATGCCAACCGGATAGTATGCGCTGCCTTTATGGACGAAACCGCGGCCGTCGTCGGGAAAATCCGTATTTGGAAGCGTATGTGAACAGTTGGGGCAGGTTAGTGTTTTATCGGGAAAAAGAGAAAACATCCGGCTTTGCGCTTCCGGTGAGAAAGGGAAGGATTTTTGGCAATACGGGCAGCCGGAGATACCGTAGGCAAATGTCTGTCCCCGCATGGACAGTGTGCACTGGTAAATTACTTCATCGGAATATCCGGCAAGAAAGTCGTCGCATTGCTGCCGCATCTGCTCGAAGCGTCGTTTTGCCCATTCGTGCGTCTCGATATTGCGTCGTGCCATTGCCACGTTGTCCGGCGAGAAGTAAAAACCGATTTTCGGCACAGGCGTCTTCATCCATACTTCCTCCCTATTCTGTTGAGATAAGGAAAAAAGAAAGAGAAGAGGAGGAAAAAATATTCAGGGAAGAAAAAGGCGTTCACCTTTTTCCTCATTGAAATCATTCTCTTCTCTCTTTCCCCTCCATTCGTAAGCAAGGAAAAAACCATGGGGCGTATGATGGCCGTTGCTTTTTCCGTGTGGAGCGTGTGGCCCGAAGGGAGGAAAAAGACCGGCACCGCCCGCGAGTTTTTCAGCTTTTCCCTGTGTATTTTTCGATCAGGGCGTTAATCTGTCCGCCCATAATCAAAATCATCGCCGAGAGGTAAAACCAGATCATCAAAATAATGACGCCTCCAAGGCTTCCGTACGTGAGCGAGTAATTGCCGAAGTTGTTAACGTAATAAGAGAATCCGTAAGAAACGGCCAGCCAGCCAAGACCGGCGAACAGCGCACCGACAATCGTCACCTTCCAATTCACGTCGCAGCTGGGAGCGAAATAGTAGAGAAAGGCAAACAGGCTAATCAGAAACATCAGGCTGACCACCCAGCGCAGCAAGTTCCATATAAGCAGCACGTAGTCGGGCACATGCATACGCGAAGTGAAAAACACTTCAATCGTTTTGCCGAAGACGGGCAAAAGCAGCGTTACGAAAATTGCCATGACCATGCCAATGGTAAACAGAATGGCCAGGAGCCGTGACATGAAGTAGGATCGTTCGTCCGCCACATTGTACGCCCGGTTAAGCGCCACAATGATCGCGTGGATGGCACTTGAGGAGGTCCAAAGCGTACCGGCCAGACTCAAAAACAGCAGCCAGCCCCGGCGGGTATTCAAAAAGCTGTGCAGATTCTGCTGCAGAAGCTCGGTCACTTTCTCCGGAGCGATTACCTGGATGATCGCCAGTGCATTTTCTGTCGAAATGGGCATGTAACCAATCAAAGTGAAAGCAAAAATAAAAAAGGGGAAAATCGACAATAAAAAGTAATAGGCCAGCTGGGCGGACATGCCGGATACGTCGTCTTTTATGAAGCGGTCCACCAGTTCGTAACCGAACCGGACAAAACGGTTTTGTTTCCAAATTCTAGTCATAGGAATCTCCATTGACATTCAAGATTGTTATCGTTATTTTACCATTATGTCTATTGTATGCTATAAGTTTGTAAGACAGACGATTTGAAATATGGAGGATTATGATTGTGACAAAAGTTTTTCTTGTGCGGAATCGACGCAAACGTCTCGAACAGGGACATCCGTGGATTTTCCAGAGCGAAGTGGAGCGGATCGAAGGCGACGTTGTGCCCGGAGAGATTGTGGAAGTTGTGAATCATCAGGGACATTTCATGGGCAGGGGATATATTAACCCCAAATCGCAAATGATTGTGCGGTTGCTGACGTGGAATCCGGATGAAGAGATAAACCAGGAATTGTTCACGTCCCGTATTCGGGAGGCCTGGAAATTTCGACAGCGCTTCCTGCCGGGCATTCGTTCCTGCCGTGTCCTGTATGGTGAAGCCGATTTTATGCCGGGTCTGGTAGTGGACAAGTTCGAAGACGTACTTGTCGTGCAGATTCTCTCCCTCGGCATGGAAGTGCGCAGAGAATGGATTCTGAATGCGCTGCTGGATGTGTTCGCGCCAAAAGCCGTATATCTGAGAAACGATGTGTATGTGCGCGAGTTGGAAGGGATGGAGCAGGAGAAGGGATTCTGGTACGGAGAATCGGAAACGGAAATCGAGATTGAAGAGAATGGTCTGAAGCTGATCGTCGATATCGAGAATGGACAGAAGACCGGATACTTCTTCGATCAGCGGGAAAACCGTTCGGCGATTGCGCCCATCATGACCGGATGGGGAGAGGCACATGGCATCCGTATGCAGGAGGTTGAGGTGGATGGAATAAACGAACTGCGCCCGGTAGACCGCCGCGGCAAGGTTGTGAAGAATCCGTTCTGGGACGGCGCGGAAGTGCTGGACTGCTTTACGCACACCGGCTCGTTTACGCTGAACGCATGCAAGCATGGCGCGAAAAAAGTAACGACCCTGGATATTTCTGACCATGCGATCGAGACGGCGAAACGGAATGTAAAGTTGAACGGCTTTCTGCATCGCGTCGACTTTGTGGTTGCCAACGCATTCGATTATCTGCGCGAATCGGTCAAAGAAGGCAAGCTGTGGGATGTAGTTATCCTTGACCCGCCGGCGTTTGCGAAATCCCGCGGTGCAGTCAAAGGCGCGCAGCGCGGCTACAAAGATATCAATCTGAACGGCCTGAAGCTCGTGCGTGACGGCGGCTATCTGGTCACGGCGAGCTGCTCCTACCATATGAGTCCGGAACTGTTCGCAGAGACGATTCAGGAAGCAGCGGTGGACGCCAGGAAAGTACTGCGTCTCGTACACTGGAGCGGCGCAGGCATCGATCATCCGAAACTGACCGGCATTGATGAAGGCGATTATCTGAAGTTTGCGATTTACGAAGTGCGGTCGCGGGGATAACGCGCGAAGGAAAAACGAAGCGCAGGCGACCGGATTTTTCGCTATGATAAGAATAGAGAGGTTGGCCGAAGGCAATAGGAAGGAATTGTCGTCGATCTCCGGTAGTGCGAAAATGCCGGGGGATCGACGACAATTTTATTTTTGATGAATGTACGCGAGAAATAAAGTTTAAAAGAGGAAGAGCGGGAAGACGGGATTTTTTGTTTGAAGTATAGAAGGAGTTTATCTGTAGAAGGAGAATATCATAGTATACAGATTCTATAAGGGATAAAATGGGTTTAGAGACTACCTATGAGGAATTGAAACTCTTTGTCGGAGCCAGCCACGGCAACCGGGTTTTCGCGGTTTAGAGACTACCTATGAGGAATTGAAACTCTGCAATACCACCTAATGCTATAACAAAAATGGATGGTTTAGAGACTACCTATGAGGAATTGAAACGTGACTGAGCGAAACAAACGGCGCACCGTTGATTTCCTCGTTTAGAGACTACCTATGAGGAATTGAAACGAATTTGATGTGAATGATATTTCTTTAGAAGACTTAAAGTTTAGAGACTACCTATGAGGAATTGAAACAAGGAAAGATCGAGAAAAACCAGGATATAAAAATTGCCGTTTAGAGATTACCTATGAGGAATTGAAACTTGGGAAAGGTTGGTCTAAAGCATATCAAAATTATCTGGTTTAGAGACTACCTATGAGGAATTGAAACGATAAATTGAATGAATCTCATATTGAGGAAATTGAGTTTAGAGACTACCTATGAGGAATTGAAACGATTTTGAGAATATTTTTGATAACAAAAAAGCGCAAAGTTTAGAGACTACCTATGAGGAATTGAAACTCATCAATTTCACACGCTGGTTGATTTCTATAATCCGTTTAGAGACTACCTATGAGGAATTGAAACAGTTTGCAATGAATTTTCTCACAGAGAAGTTTGCGGGGTTTAGAGACTACCTATGAGGAATTGAAACCTCTCACACAGCTTATCCAAAAGATCATGAATGTCCCGTTTAGAGACTACCTATGAGGAATTGAAACAATTGGAGAACATCAAACCGGATGTAAATGCCGCCAAAAACATTCTCAAGTGGGCATTACAGCAACTACAAAACGTGTCATAAGACACGCCAGGCTAGGAACTAGTCTTCGTGGAGAGTACGACAATGGTCGGCTCGATGAAGCGAGAAGCTCTCCAATTTATTGGAGAGAGGTTCACATACCCAAACCAACACTGGTAGGAAATCCTCTGCCTTTGAAAATTTAAATAATAAGTCTGAGTAACCGGTTCAGCGCAGTCTGGGTCGGTTTTTATTTTATCTGAAAGTCATATGTCCTACCTTTCGGGGATAGGATTTAACTTAACTTAACAGCCAAGAAGTCTCCCGCTTCTATAAGCGGTGAGATGAATTGGCTTCGGATAAGGACAGGCTGTAGCCTGTTCAGTTATCCAACATCATGGTAAAATTAAGTTATGATGTTCTTTGATAACTGGATATATGGGGTTGCATGGAGAAATAAAAAATGCGAAAACCAAGCTGTTCCTTCCATGCGTAAAATATCCAAGGTAATAAAGAACTCCGAATGTCGGACATCCAGGGTAGGGACTACCCGAAGTAACGCTCAGGGAGACGAAGGGTTGCTTTCATCATGGAACTGAGAAGCTCCCGCTTCAAGCGTTAGCTAAGTGGCGAGTAGTTCACATACTGTAACTCAACTTTCGTACACAGAAACACCTAATAAACCCTTGATATATTTGGGTAAACTGGATAAAAATTTATCAAAAATCTCTTGAAACTTCTCCTCGGTGAGGATAAGGACTTCCTTACCTTGTTCATCGGTTCCCAACGTGATGATAACGGAAGCTAACATTTTAGCTTTTCCACGTTTCTTGCGAACTGCTCTGTATAGGGCGTTCAAATTGAGTTTTTGTTCGTCGTGGACATAGTACACTCTAGGTATGGCCCTGAGCATACAAATGACGTGAACACCCTGCTCCAGCACGTTCAAAATGGTCAGGGGGAAGTTAAACCAGCTGTCAAACAAAACATACGAAGCCTGTACTCCCGCATGCAATGCTTGTTTTAGAAGACCCTGCAGGGTTTCCGAAGATTTCTTGACAGCCTCTTTTCGACGCTGGTATTCGGCTGTCCGTTTGTCAATGCCGTCATTCATTTCGACGTAGCGACTGCTTTTCTTATGGGAACTGAGCAAGGAAAAGCAGAGTGGAACAAACGTATTCCCGTCTGACCAGCCTAAGGTGAGCATGCGGAATCCACGAATATACTTGCCCGTCGTATGATCATGCACATTCGCCAAAAGCTCTACCGCCTTGCTGCGGGTACGAGAAAATAGGGAATCGTCAAAGATGAGTACCTTCACACGCTCTTCTTTTGTTAATGAATTGACCTTTGTTTGAATCAAACCGCAGCCCAGAAGGAGCAAGAACCTTCGCCAATTGCAGCGGCTGGAATTGAGGAAGCGATACAAGGGTTTAAGGTGTTTTTCAAGGTGCGAAAATTGGGTACTGTAAGCAACAATGTTAAATTGAGTTTTCACTATAGCCTACCTAATTATAAGGATTTGAAACATAGTAATTTATTTATATGTGTGAAAACTCTAACTAAATATAGCCTTCCTATAAGGATTTAGAGAAGACACTTCTTTGTATTACAAAAATAAAGGTGTCTTTTATTTTTTTATTTTTTGAAATTTAATATTGATTTTCCATCCAAAATGTGTAAATATTAATATACATAGCAGATAATTAATATACACATATAATAAATAACTATTAAAAGCGGAAGGAGACAGTAAGGTAGGGAATTATGCAAAAAAGGAAACGATATACCCCGGAATTTAAGGCTCAACTTGTACTTGAAATTCTGAAAGAAGAGAAATCCTTGGCTCAACTTTCTTCGGAACATAGGATCCATGTGAACCGACTTCGACAGTGGAGAAATGCAGCTTTGGAGCAGCTGCCCGGCCTCTTTACTAACGAAAACAAGAAACAAGAACAGATGAAAGCCGAGTACGAAGAAAAAATCGAAACCCTCTACGCGGAAGTCGGACGCTTAACCACGCAATTGTCGTGGCTCAAAAAAAAAATCTGGCCTCCGAGACGACTAGAGCCAAACGCATCGAGATGGTGGAATGGGAGCATCCTGAACTTCCGATCAAGACGCAGGCGGAATGGTTAAGCCTGAACCGTTCCAGCCTGTACTACAGGCTTACTATTGAGGAATACAGGGATAAAACAAAATTAAAGAAAGCTAAAAAATAAGGGAGAATTCATGAGATTTAGTATTTCGCTATCTGGAAATGGTTCTTATATCAAGTTGCCTATTCACTATAACGCGCTAATTCAGGCGGCCCTTTACAATCAACTAAGCCCTGAAGTAGCAGATTTCCTACATAACAAGGGGTTTATTGTAGATAACAGGCGCTTTCCTCTTTTCGCTTTTTCGCGCATCATTGGGGATTATCGTTTATTACGAAAAGAAAACAAAATCGTGTTTTCTAATCCGGTCCAACTTATCGTTTCCTCGCCTGTTCCTGAGTTTGTGAGAGATATTGCGCAAATTCTGCTTAAAGATGGATTTCGTGTTGGAAATCAAATGTTGACTGTAACATCTCTTAAGATGGATGCTCCTACTGTAGATAATGATGAGATTATCGTTCAGACTTTGTCTCCGATTGTTGCTTATTCCACAATGAAGCGTTCGGATGGTCGAAAGTATACGGTGTACTTTGAACCGAAAGAAGACGATTTTCAATCTATAGTAATCAATAATCTGCTTCGAAAAGGCAGGTTGCTTTATGGAGAAAATACACCGTTTCAACCGATTACCATTCGTCCGGTATGTAAATATAAACAGCATGTTGTAATGTACAAGCAAACGATCATTAAGGGGTATAGCGGAAAATTTTTATTAAAAGGAGACCAACGCCTGCTTCAAGTAGCAATTGATGCCGCCCTTGGAAGCAAGAATGCGATGGGGTTCGGTCTTGTGGAGATGAAACAGTAAAATTGAAAGGAGGGAGCATATGAATCTTCCGCAAATTACGGCTCAGATTGGCCAAATGGAAAGTCAAAACGAAAACGAGCTGCATTCGCTTGTTAAGAAACTAAAATTTAAGCCGAAAGCTGGAGAGAGCGCCTATGCAGTATATATGACGTTTGATCTTCAAACACAAGACATTATTTTCGAAGCACCTATGAAAGTATCGGAAGATTTGTTGTATCGTATTCACTATTTTGGCAATAATGCAGCTGCTGCGGCACAAACCTATATGGTTCGGGAAACAGACTCGCTGAATTATTTGCTGACCAGCGTGTGGAATGATTTTCACCTATCTTTAAAGCAAAACGGGTTTGCTGATTGCGAGCTGACACATTTGATTGAAGAAGTACAGAAAGCCGGGTTGATAAGCGTAAGCGAAAAAAAAGGCGAAGGAAATGTTTCGTTTAACCGGCTGCGCCTTCCATTCATATCTGCACTCTCCGATATCAGAATTGACAAACAGAAAAAGGCAGTTATTATCGATGGAACAGAATATAAGTATGAAGCTTTTATACGATTGTTTATAGCGGATGATAATAAGAAAAACCGCATTGTACTGATAATTCCCCGCATTCGTAATGTATCAGGTGAAGAAATTGTTCTGTCCACCCATCAGGATTATATTCAACTCGTTAAAAAGCTGAATAATCTTGAAAAAAGTGAAACTGAACATCAGGTTGATGATACCGCATTACGTATATGCTATGTCTGCCAGCAAAACAAACCGAATGTCTCAAGTGAGTATACGAAAAAGTTCAGCCGTTCGGGAATCAACAAAATATTTATCACACAGAAAACGAACATGGCTCCTTTTTTTGAAAAAAAAAGATATGATGATAACTATTCTATCTGTTTAGATTGTTATCAACAATTGTTAGCCGGTGAAAAATTAATCGAAAAAACGTTCAAAGGACGGATTGCCCGCGAAAATGCGTATATTTTGCCGGAAAGTTTAATGGGGACGTTTAATTACAAATATATAAGCACACTGAAAGAAAACGTGGATTTAGCGTTTAACCAGGAAGATGCACAGAAATTTTTAGATAAGGTACAGGCAGAAGCCGAGGCGGATTTCGACCACGCATTGTATATGCTGCACTTCTTTATTTATCGAACCGATGGAAACTCCGTGACCGTATTAGATGTAATTGAGGACGTTCCGGTCCTTCGTTTTCATAAAATTATGAACGAATTTGCCGAAATTGTCTCGTTGATGAGTGATCACCTGCGAAGAATGTCGCTGGCAACTGTTTACCGTATTGTGCCGGTACGCGAGACACCCAAGGGGCAAATTGATATTGGAAGAGTGCTTACACTATACAAGTCGATTTTGTCAGGCCAACTTATTGATAAAAAAACCCTCTATTCGTATGCAAGCGAAGCGCTTGACAAAGGCTTAAAACAGCTTGCGAAGAGCCGTCCTGATAATTATTACAATATGGGGCTTGGGTATTATACCAACGGTAGAGAAGACTTTTTTATTAAAAGAATCATCATGTCGTACCTTGCTTTATTTCGTCTTTGTGAAAGGCTTGATATTTTGAACAGAACTCTTTTTGCCATAAATGAGGGGGGAGAAAGTACAGTGACCGTGGAACAATTACCGAGCAAAACAAAAGAATCTATTGAAAAAATGGAGAAGTTTCTGTCTGAACAAAAATTTTCAAGGGAAGCAAAAGGGTTATTTTATCTCGGTACCCTTATTCATCGTGTGGCTACCGCTCAATATATTAAGGAACATAGGAAGAAACCTATTTTGAAGAAGATTCAATTCCAGGGAATGAAACAGAGAGAAGTTATCAGGCTTTACGAAGACGTTTTAGAAAAACTACGCCAATACAATCGGTTTACATCGTTTTCTGAAACACTGCTAAGCCGCTTCCATGAGTATTACGGAAACCAAAAAGAGGATAAGTATTTCGACGAACATGAAAACGTTTTTTACATTATGTCGGGCTACGCCTATATGGTAGGACAAAAAGCGCCCGATTTTACAAAACAGGAAGAGGAAGCGCAATTGGAGGAATCAACCCCGGCTGAGGAAGAATAATTTAGAGGAGGAAAATAATCATGGTAGTAAAACAAAACGGAGACTTTTTATTTTTATTTGAAGCAGCGATGACTAATCCGAACGGTGATCCAGACCAGGAAAATAAGCCTCGGATGGATTATGAAACTTCGACTTGTCTTGTTAGCGATGCGCGCCGCAAAAGAGACAGCCGGGATTTTCTAAAAGAAAAAGGATACCGTATTTTCGTGGATACGCTTGGAGAAAAGAAAGTGCCGATGGATAAAATGTTTCTGGCTATTCGCGATGAGTGGCTGCAAGACGAACAGCGCATGGAAGGGCTCTTTGCGAACAACATTCCTCTAAGAGAAAAGTGGGAGTTATTCGCAGGCAAAGATCAAGCTTCTTACTATGATATTTATCAAAGATGGAGCGCAGATAAAAAAAGGAAATCTGAGCTAACAGAGTTTAATAATTTGTTTCTTACAGAAATTATTAAACATTCATTGATTGACATTCGTTTATTTGGCAGTGCTATGGCGGTAGAAGGAGTTTCCCGCACGTTTACTGGTCCTGTTCAGGTAACGTGGGGCTACTCTCTGCATCCTGTCGAACTTGTAAAATCCAATACAATTACTTCCATTATGAATGATGATAATTCAACATTCGGAAAAAAACATAAGCTGCATTACGGGCTTATTGCACATTACGGAACGATTAATAAATACAGCGCTCAGTTAACCGGAATGACCGAAGAAGATCGGCATTTGTTCCGCCAGTCTCTCGTTCAAGGAATGATGAACAACCAAACAGACAGCAAGCAAGGACAAACTCCGCTTTTGTATCTTGAAGTTGTTTATACACCGGAGTTTGACGGGTATTTGGGTGATTTGCGCCGCTTTTTACAAGTAGAGTACGATGAAAATAAAGCCATTCGTAAATTGGACGAAGTACAGGTTGATTTTAGCAAATTATCTACTGTAATTCTAGAAATGAAGGAAAAAGGCTATGTGGATAAGGTGGTTGCATGGGTTCACCCATTTGTAGAAAAAACTGCATTCAGCCAGCTTCCACCTTATGAAGTAATTGACTTGTGGGCTTCCATCCCGGTTTTTGTGGAGGCGTAAGATGCGTCTTCTTTGTTTTCGAATCCAGGGGAAAATGGCACATTTTCGCCGGTATTATTCCAATTCATCTTCACTGACATACTCGATTCCGCCACGCACAACTGTTGCGGGAATAGTAGCTGGATTATTGGGATTAGAGAGGGACAGTTATTATGAAATCTTCTCTCTGGACCAATGCCGTATTGCCGTAGCTTCTTGTTCTCCGATTAAAAAAGTAATGCAGAAGATGAACCTGCTAAAAGTAGAAAGTGTAAACGATTTAAACGGTTTTCAGGAGCATCATAGTCAGACAGCGACGGAATTTGTTTTACCGCAAAATATCCGTACAGGAATGATTGATTATCGTGTCTGGTTCTATCATGTTGACCAAAACATCATGGGAAAGCTTGAGAAGATTCTTTCAAATTCCTCTGTTATAAACGGGTATGTAAGTGCAGGTATTTCACTGGCGCTTGGGACAGCCGGAAACCTTGGTTGGCTTACTTATGAAGGAGTACTAGAGGGAGAGGAAATACAGGAAGAAGTGAATGTTCCTATCTTCTCATCTATTCCTGCATCCGGAATTAAAGAAATAGTAGTAGAAAAGACAAATATGGTGGAATATCGCCTTGTAAAAGAGGATATGCCATTTGAATTTGATAGGAGTAGAAGGCTGACGAACAGGGGAAAAGGAAGCATGATTATTAACTTAAATTCTGCTCCTATTTTTGCGAAGGTTTCACACCATATCAGGTTAGCGAATCATGAGTCCATTATGTGGATGCAGTAAAAGCAAGTAATTATTAGGGTATCCGTTAGGCGTATGTTTGAATGGATACCCTTATTTTAAAAAGAGGGGCTAAGCATGAACTATTTAGCACATTACGATAAGGAGAAAGACATAGAAGAACTACTATCGGTACATTTACAGGCAATGGCTGATTCTGTAAAGGATGCTGTTCCTCCCGTTGTGGAATTTCCAGAACTTAAAGGGGAAACAATGATACGATTTGCCGAGTATATTCTTCGCCTCCACGATTTTGGAAAGTACACGGATTATTTTCAGGATTATATACGCGATGGGAAAAATTCGGAGTTAAAGGTGCATGCGCACATTTCTGCCTGTATTGCCCATCCGGTGCTTGTAGAGATTCTCTCTTCTCTTCCGCTTGAGTACCGCTACGCCTGGACATTCGTTGCCTATGTTTGTATTCGGTTTCACCATGGTTCATTGATATCTTTTGCGAACCTGTTCAATAAAGAAAGAGAGAAGGAAATGTGGAACATGCTTGAACAGCAGGCTGTCCATTTGCTTGCCAAAGGAGAGAGTATTTTTCTCGATGCGAATCTCTTGAATGAATGGAAGACAATCTCCTTGATAAATCCTGACTTCTTGAGTGATTTAAGAACGAATAAGAGGCATTTTCTTAATATGCCGCATTATTTGACGGGACGTATGAAGGGAGAACACTGGTACTTTGCTCTTCTGTATTTCTTTTCGCTTCTGATTGATCTCGATAAATTGCATTCATCCGGAGTTGATATCAAGAAGGTTAGAAGTATATCTCATGAGAGGGTCGAGCAATACATAGAAGAAAAACACGGAAAGAAATCGTCATCCTCCCTTGTAAATAGAAGAGAGCAGGCTAAACAAACAATGCTTAACCAAATCTTCGCACTTTCGGATGAGCAAATACAAACAGAGCGTTTTTTTACTGTAACGGCTCCAACAGGCATTGGAAAGACGCTTGCTTCTCTGCAATCGGCTCTTTTGCTACAAGAAAGAATTCAACGCATAGAAAAGTATACTCCGCGTATTGTTACGGCCATTCCTTTCATTAACATTATTGAACAAACAAAAACAGATTATGAAAACATATGCGGTGATAGTGTACGGCTCATGATTCATCATCGCTTGACAGATATTGTACCGGAAAAGGATGCATCATTAGATACGGAAGAAAAGGCAATGGAAAAAAGAATGATGGAAATTGAATCATGGGAAGCGGATATTATTTTAACCACATTTGTTCAATTTTTCTCCTCTCTTATTACAGGAGAAAATCGTCCATTAAAAAAAGTGCGTAAGCTTGCAGGCAGTATTGTCATTTTGGACGAGGTTCAATCGCTTCCTGAAAAATATATGCCGCTTCTTGGTGCTGTTCTTCGTAAAATAGCTCAGTACTACGGTACTCGCTTTATTCTCATGACAGCAACACAACCAAAGCTTTTGGAAATGGGTGATCAGTTACTCCGCTCCTCCTATGTGCCACCCGTTGAATTGCTTGTAGACTATCCCAAGTTCTTTAAAGAGATGAGGCGTACAAGAATAGTCCCGGTTTTAGACGAAACAGTAGAGAATGAACAATTTTTATCTTTTTTCTTTGATAAGTGGAAGAAATCTCAATCGGCATTGATCGTCGTGAATACGATTCAAAGAAGCATTGAACTTTATAACGAATTAGAGAAGTTAAAAAGAGAAGGGGAGGTTCCATCAACAGTTTCTTTATTTTACTTATCAACAAATATTGTTCCTAAACATCGTCAGGATGTTATTCAGGAAGTAAGAGACAAATTAAAAGGTAAGAAACCCGTAATTCTTGTATCTACACAAACCATTGAAGCAGGAGTAGATCTTGATTTTGATATTGGGTTCCGGGATCTGGCGCCTTTAGAGTCTATTGTACAAACAGCAGGCCGTGTGAATCGGGAGGGTGGTAAGGGAGAATATGCGCCTGTATATATTGTTCAATTTAAAAGAGATTGCAGTCGTGTTTATTCTCTTCATCATTGGGAACGTACAAAAAGCGTACTTCAGAAGCATGAAGATATTAAGGAGCCAGAGTATCAAGCGTTAATTGAAAAATACTATAGAGAACTAATGGAGAGCGGGATATCCGATGAGTCCAGGCAATTATGGGAAGAGGGAATCCTTGGATTGAATTTCGAAAAGCTAAAGGAATTTGCACTCATTGAAAACATTGGCCAAGTTGTTGATGTTTTTGTCGAAATGAATGAGGAAGCAACTCAGTTTGCTGATGCATATGAAGAGATAAAGTCTTTCTCCAATGAACTGGATAAATCAAAACTTTATTCTGTTTTTGATAAAAAACTTGTAGATGATCTGAAGACACAGCCTTCCGCTTATGAAAGAAAGACATTACTCCGTTTAATTTTAGCAAAAATGAGCAGATATATGGTTCAAGTTCGTTTACAGCGCGCATTCAAAAACAGACCGATCGAATTCTCGGCACGTAATGGCATTGTTTCTGATATATTCTGGGTGCCACCCAATCAGCTAGAGCAATTTTATGATCAGGCTACCGGATTTATTGACGAAACAGGAAGTTCATTCTTGTGATGGGTGGGAAGGAGAATGGAGGATTTTCAGGTTACAGGAACACTTGTCTGGTACTATCACATTTGTCCTCGTGAAACATGGCTCATCGCCCATCAAATTGTCGCTGACCAGGACGACTCAAACGTTGAATACGGCCGTTTTCTCCAAGAGCATGTATACGAACGTGAGAAAAAGGAACTCACAATCGGCCACCTAAAAGTTGACGTAATGAAATCAAAAGATGGACAGCTTATCATCGGGGAGGTAAAGAAAAGCTCTGCCTCCCAGCAAAGTGCAAGGATGCAGCTTCTTTTTTACTTGTATGAGCTAAAACAAATGGGGATTGAAGCGGAAGGAGAACTCCTTTTCCCTGAAGAACGGAGGAAACAGCGGGTTGTACTAGATGAAGCAGGAATCCGGGAAGTAGAGATTCTAAAAGAAAAAGTAGTTGACATCGTAAGCAAACAACTGCCACCTCCCCCTATGAAAATAAAATGGTGTCGTAACTGCGCATACCGTGAAC
This sequence comes from Aneurinibacillus sp. UBA3580, assembly GCF_002375825.1. Classification (NCBI taxonomy): domain Bacteria; kingdom Bacillati; phylum Bacillota; class Bacilli; order Caryophanales; family Paenibacillaceae; genus Aneurinibacillus; species Aneurinibacillus sp. UBA3580. The sequence goes on along the minus strand of NZ_DFMZ01000135.1, from coordinate 30,182 downwards.
TGTGCTGGGCATAACGGAATACCAGGAGATGAGAGGGAAGACATGAAAAAAAGCATATATATTTTTACTACAGGCTCCATATCCCGCAAAGATAACACGCTGTGCTTTGAAACCGAGCAGGGAAAGAAGTACATTCCTGTTGAAGATACTAAGGAGATTTTCTTGTTTGGTGAAGTCGATTTTAATAAACGCATGCTGGAGTTTATTTCACAAAAAGAGATTTTGCTTCATATGTTCAATCATCATGGATATTATATGGGAACATTTTATCCGCGTGAACACCTGAACTCAGGCTATATGATTCTTCAGCAGGCCCAGGCCTATCTCGATGAAGGTAGGCGCAGGGATATCGCTATGAAATTCGTATACGGTGCGATGGATAACATGCAGCAGGTGCTGCGTTATTACAAGAATCGTGGAATACATGTTGAGGATATACTGGATTCCCTGTCGAGCCTGGTGAACAGACTTCCGGCATGCGAAACCATTGAACAGATGATGGCGATCGAAGGGAATTATCGCGAGCAGTATTACCAGGCGTTTGACAGGATTATCGATGAAAAAAATTTTGTGTTTGAGGGTCGGTCACGCAGGCCGCCGTTAAATCGTCTCAATGCCTTAATTAGCTTTGGTAACTCTGTATTATATACAATAGCTCTTAGCGAGATTTATAAAACACATCTTGATCCGCGGATCGGCTATCTACATACAACTAATTTCCGAAGATTTTCATTGAATCTTGATATAGCTGAAATCTTTAAACCAATTCTTATAGACAGGCTAATTTTTACTTTGCTGGGTAAAAAGATGATTACAGCCAAGGATTTCGAGAAGAAGCTGGATGGAGTGATTTTAAACGAGAAGGGGAGACGTACATTTCTGGAGGAACTTGAAAAAAGGCTGACAACTACAGTGAAGCACCGTGAACTGGGACGGGAAGTGTCTTATCGCCGGCTTATTCGAATGGAAGTATATAAATTGCAAAAACATATCATGGGGGAAAAAGAATATGAGCCCTATGTCTCACGCTGGTAAGGAGGCAGGGAAGCATGTTTGTTATTCTTGTTTATGACGTTGGCGTAAAGCGTGTGGGAAAAGTGTTGAAAACGGCGAGGAGGTATCTTACCTGGGTGCAGAATTCGGTTCTTGAGGGGGATATTAGCGAGACAAATTTTAAAAAGTTGAAGGCGGAGTTGCTTATGACGATTGTTCCTGGAGAGGATTCATTGATTTTCTATACGTTTCGCACGAAAAATTATTCGAAGCGGGAAGAGTATGGGTTGAAAAAAGGAGGGGAAGATATTTTCTTGTGAATGGAAAAGGAGTGGGTGTTTTGCTGTCGTCGTCCATCGGTAATGCAAAAAGGCCGGGGGATCGACGACAGTGAAATGTAAGAACTGGTAGGGTTTTTGACGAAAAGACAGATTTTATTGATCGATGTTCAAAGAGAGGGAAGTAGTGGTTTTATGCGGGAAAAATGGGTTTGTAGCATACCTATGAGGAATTGAAATCCGTCCATTATGTCGGCGTTTTGCATAAAAAGGTGGTTTGTAGCATACCTATGAGGAATTGAAATTTTCTCTTTCTGCGATTTAAACGGAAGTGATACCGCATGGTTTGTAGCATACCTATGAGGAATTGAAACAATCTGGACGCAATGACGATTGATCCGACTCTCGCGCGTTTGTAGCATACCTATGAGGAATTGAAACGGATAATAAACTGCACTCTTCATCTGCCAGGCGCGGTTTGTAGCATACCTATGAGGAATTGAAACGCAGCACACCGATCGTTGTATTCGGACTGTCGAATAGTTTGTAGCATACCTATGAGGAATTGAAACTCTGCAATAATGAGCGCTTTTGCTTGGTCGATTCGGCGTTTGTAGCATACCTATGAGGAATTGAAACCAGCACACCGTTGATAGATGAGTTGTACCAGGAATGGGTTTGTAGCATACCTATGAGGAATTGAAATGCCTTTCGTTCGCGGGCCACGCTTAACGCTATTTCAGTTTGTAGCATACCTATGAGGAATTGAAATTATAGATGCCGAGCCTCCAGAGCTTTTTCTTTTGCCTTTGTTTGTAGCATACCTATGAGGAATTGAAATACCGATCGGGTATCGCGAAAGGTAACTCCGACTCCGTTTGTAGCATACCTATGAGGAATTGAAATGCGACCGCTATTCTCAATCGACGATTCGCTTCGCTAAGTTTGTAGCATACCTATGAGGAATTGAAATTAGAAGGTCTCGACCGGTTACACAAGCAAATGTTAACGGTTTGTAGCATACCTATGAGGAATTGAAATTCGCAAGTTGGAAGATGCGTATAAAAGCGCAAAGAAGTTTGTAGCATACCTATGAGGAATTGAAATGACTGGTGCTTTCGCCCAGTCATTCAGATATAGAAAAGTTTGTAGCATACCTATGAGGAATTGAAATTTGAAATCGTCTTCCAATTCGTCGTCCCAAATGGTTAGTTTGTAGCATACCTATGAGGAATTGAAACTGCAGTATCGTTGCATAACGTATTCATATCGTATAAAGGTTTGTAGCATACCTATGAGGAATTGAAATTCAGCTTTGGATAATTCAAGCACGGTACTTCAACGAGTTTGTAGCATACCTATGAGGAATTGAAATATAACAAACATCTCTCCGTCTATCGAATATGGCCCTTGGTTTGTAGCATACCTATGAGGAATTGAAACGCGTGATAACTCGTACACAAGCGGAGTATCAACGTGATAGTTTGTAGCATACCTATGAGGAATTGAAACCCATAAAGCACGCGCATTTCAGACGTCACACCAGGCCGTTTGTAGCATACCTATGAGGAATTGAAACTTTGGTGCATCGGGAATCTGGCCGGGAGCGCAAGCTTGTTTGTAGCATACCTATGAGGAATTGAAATCCGGACAACAGGCAGGGTGATGGAGCCGGATGAGTTTCGTTTGTAGCATACCTATGAGGAATTGAAACGGAGAAGGGAGAACATTATTTCTTGTTCTCCGCTTCGTTTGTAGCATACCTATGAGGAATTGAAACGTAAGTGATTTCTCTCGACAGGGCTATCGAGTTCCCAGGTTTAGAGACTACCTATGATTCGCAATTTGTCCGCAAAAAAATCCTTTGCAATGGAAAAGTACAGATCATTCCTGTTCAAATCCAATACAAAGGACTTCAGTTCTTTCTGTTATCTCTTCATCAATGTTTCGCCTCGTCTTCTATTTTGAAGGCGCTCCTGTACGGGCATCGACATCAGCAACACCCCGAACAAAATCAGTAAACCGCCGGTAAAGAACGAGACGCTAAGATGCTCGCCCAGCAGCAACCAGCCCAGCAGCGCTCCGACAACCGGCTGAAAAAAGAAAAACATCGAGCCGGTTCCGGCTTCCACCATGTGCATGCCTTTGTTCCACAAATAGAACGCTCCCGCAGTCGATACGATTCCAAGATAGAGAACCGCAAACCATACAGAAGGTTGATCCAGACCGTTTACCGGAAGAAACTGCCACTCGATCACCATCACAGGCGTTGTAAAAAGAAACGCCCAGAAAATTGAATAGGTAGTCACTACGAGCGGTGAATAGTGTAACGCCGCTTTCTTCGCCAGTACAGACAGTAACGCCCACGTCACCGCAGCTCCGATAAGCGCCAGATTGCCTGGCAGCTTTCGGCTGTCGCCCAGCAGTTGAACGTCCCAGCCGACCACAACGATTACACCGATCATCGCCAGGAGAAGTGCTGTCATCTTCCGTCCGGTAATCGGCTCACCCAGCATATAAGAAGCGAACAGAACAATAAATACAGGACTCGCCGAAGTCAGAATCGCTCCCATATGGGCGGAAGACAGCCCTGTTCCGATGAACTGCAGGCCAATGGACAAAAAGTATCCGACAAAACCGATCGACATAAATAGACGCCAATCTCTGGCCAGAGGCTGACGCAATCCCTGCCTGACCACAAAAAGCCACAGAAAAGTCAGGCCGACAGCGTAGCGCAGCCACAAAAGCGTGAAAGGCGGGAGAAAATCCAGGGCCATCTTGCTTACGATATACATGCCGCCCCAGATGCTGGCGGCGGCGGATAGGGCCAGGTAGCCCAGTGCGTTTTTATTGACTTGTTTCATTATTATGATACCTCCGTTCGCGTAATTTCGGCGTAACGGGGCATCTTGTCCCCGCTACGAAAGGCGAACGGCGGGTACATCCCATTCCTGACGGATCGGCTGCATAAGCGGCCCTCCTTTCTGCCAATGAACTCCATACATTTACATTTTCGCACTGATTTTGCAATCTTCCAACAAAAATTTCTGTATATCGCACATTCCAACAAAATTCAGCGCGTTAAATTGCGCGAATTGTCGGACGATTATTGTGTTCTTTTTCCGGCTTGTCCGTTATACTGAAATCACCAGAAACGGACAGGGAGGAATAAAGCATGAATACCCAATTTGAACAGGAGACTTTCTCATACTACAAGGAAGGAGTGCTGACCTGGATTCATCTGAACGAAACAGGTGAAAACGAAGCGGAGACTGCGTCGTTTCCCTGGCAGGAGCGGACATGCCGTTTTACACGGGACCTGCGTACACTGGATGTCGTACAGGAAGGCGGACAGGAAGGCGGACAGGAACAGCACAAAGAGGGGGCATGGCTGGCGGCGGTGGACGAGAAATCGTATGGGTATGCGGAGGCGGGGTACTGGGATACAGGATGAAACGCGGCCGGGTTCTTTTTCTTCTTTTTTCGCCGCGAACGCTCTTCCTCGTACAGGTCAAAGTCGCTGCTCCTCCGTCATCAGCGACCGAACGTCGTACTCCTCCTTCATTTTCAGCGACTTCTCCTTTTTCTTGCACTTTTCCGATTCATCCCTCCCATTGTATAGCGCTCCGGACGATTTGTTATAATGGAAGAAAAAATGTCTGGAGATAGGTTATGAATCCCATTTTACAAGTGCAAGACTTGACGGGCGGATATCGGAAGAAGCGCCCGGTCATTCATAACATTACGTTTACCGTTTATCCGCATGAAATGGTCGGCCTCATCGGTCTAAACGGTGCGGGGAAGAGTACCACAATCAAGCATATTCTCGGTCTGTTGCAGGCTTCAGAAGGTTCGGTTCGTATTCACAATCAGACGCTCGAAGAAGCACCGGAAGCGTACCGCTCATCCTATACCTATGTGCCCGAGTCGCCGCTTGTCTATGAGGATTTAACGCTCTGGGAGCACATGGAACTCACGGCGATGGCGTACGGATTGGAGCGCAGGGTGTTTGAAGAGCGAACCGCTCCGCTGCTTGAAGAGTTTAATATGAAAGACAAACGGGACATATTTCCGCAGCACATGTCCAAGGGCATGCGCCAGAAAATGATGATTATGAACGCGTTTCTTGTGCAGCCCTCGCTTTATATTATCGACGAGCCGTTTGTCGGTCTGGACCCGATCGGGATTCGTTCGCTGCTGGAGCTGATGGTGAAGATGAAAAATACAGGAGCCGGCATCCTGATGAGCTCGCATATTCTATCGACGGTGGAGCGGTACTGCGATAAGTTTGTGGTACTGCATGGTGGACGGATCCGCGCGGCGGGGACGCTGGCGGAGATTCAGCGTCAGGCAGGCATGGAAGGTGCGCCGCTGGACGACGTATTCTATGAGCTGACAAAGGACGGGGACCGATGATGGACATTCGACGGCTCTGGAATCAGCGCATGGGCGCGTTTACGAAAGAAGCGCTTGGCTATACCCGTTATATAGCCAATAGCGGCACGATTATGTTTCTCGTATTTGCGTTTATCGGCTCCGCGTATTATTATTCTCAACTGCTGGACAAGCTGCCGCGTACGTACCCGATCGAATGGCTGATTGCGTTTCTGTTTTCGCTGCTTATCACGGGTGGCACGGTGCGTACATTTTTAAAAGAAGCGGATCTGGTGTTTCTACTGCCGGTAGAGGCGAGAATGGGGCCGTATTTTAAGTCGTCCATTCGCTATACATTCGTGTTTCATGCCGTGTACATATTTTTACTTCTGCTTGCGGTGTGGCCGCTCTATACCCATAGAATGGGGGAGAGGGCGGAGCCGCTTGTGTTGCTTCTCGTATATTTGCTGATGCTGAAGTTGGTAAATTTGCTGGGAAAGTGGCAGGAACAGCGTCTGCGGGAGCAAGGCGCCAGAATCATTCATATATTCGTGCGCTGGCTTGCTAATGCGGCGGTGCTGTTTGTGTTGTTCTCGCAAGGGTTTATGGCGGACAGCATTATCGCTTTGCTTGTGTTTCTTGTCGCGGCGTTTTTCTATTACCGGGCGCTTTCGCGTGAGTCCATTCACTGGGAGCATCTCGTATGGACGGAGAACAGGATGCTGGCAAGGTTCTATTCGTTTGCGAATCAGTTTGTCGACGTGCCGCACAGGCAGAATAAGGTGCGGCGCAGAAGCTGGGCGGCGAATGCGGTAAACCGGGTGGCGTTCAAGCAGAAGAATACGTATATGTATTTGTATGGCAAAGTGTTTGCCCGCTCGGAACTATTGCCGATGTTTCTCCGGCTGACCGTCATCGGGTTGCTGATCATTGGTTCTATTCAAGATGAGTGGGGAAAGGTGGCGGCGTACTTTATCGTATTGTCGCTGACCGGGACCCAGCTATCGACATTGCGGCAGCATTACCGCCACGTGTTCTGGACACATATTTATCCCGTTCCGCTTGTGGCGAGACGGGAGGCGGTTGTGCGGGTTGTATTTGTTATGATGCTGGTGCAGGCCGCTGTTTTGTATACGGCGGTGTTTGTTCCGTTCTCGGCGGGCTGGCATCTGATGACGGCGCCGTTGATCGGTATCGTTTTTTCGTATATGTATAGCTTTAGGATGCTGCGTGGAAAGCTGATGGAAAAGTAGCTGCAATCGGACCATCCCTCTATAATGCAAGTGTTTCTATAAGGAAAAAAGTTTTCCTTTAACGCAAAAAATTTTCTTTACCCTACAATGCTAGTTACCGGCAAAAAGGTTTCTCTAGACCCACACGAAACTCGTCTGATAGCATACTTATACAGAATACGTGGGGGTCTGAATGAATGGAAGAGCAGCAATATAATAATTTGAAAATGGGAGAGCACGGTGCCTGGGTTAGCATTATCGCGTATCTTGTGCTGTCCGCTTTAAAGCTCATTATCGGATATCTAACTGCTTCCAAAGCGCTAATGGCAGACGGTTTGAATAATACAACGGATATTATGGCCTCCGTTGCAGTGCTCATCGGCCTGCGCTTCTCGCGCAAACCGCCGGACGAAGACCATCCGTACGGCCATTGGCGCGCAGAGACGGTCGCTTCGTTGATTGCTTCCTTTATCATGATGGTAGTAGGTCTGCAAGTGCTGTATAACGCCGGAAAATCCATCGTCGATTTTCGCGTGGAAACGCCGGATCTGCTGGCGGCATGGACTGCTCTGGGAGCGGCGGCAATAATGTACGGTGTGTATCGATTTAACAGGAATCTAGCACGTAAGATTAACAGCCAGGCTGTGATGGCCGCGGCCAAAGATAATCTGTCGGATGCCCGGGTCAGCATCGGTGCGGCGGTCGGAATCTTTGGTGCGCAGTTTAATCTCCCGTGGCTGGATCCGCTGGCTGCGGTGATCGTCGGCTTCATGATTTGCCGCACGGCTTGGGAGATTTTTCGGGAAGCTTCGCACAGTCTGACGGACGGATTCGACGAGCAGGAGCTGGCGAGACTGCGCAAGACGGTAGAAAATATCCGGGGAGTAAAGATGATCGATGACATTAAAGCCCGGGCGCATGGCAATATAGTACTCGTGGATGTGGTTATCCATGTGGACCCCCGTTTGAATGTAATAGAGAGCCACCGAATTACGGAGGAGATTGAGGAAAAGATGCGGGAGGAGCACGGCATTATGAATGTACACGTCCATGTAGAGCCGTGGAAAGAGTAAAGCCCGGTAAATAAGCTGGAGTCTTGCTCTGACACGTACGGAATGCTCCCCGATAAAGCTTCATGTTTGCCTGCGCCGCTCGATTTCCCGTAACCGTTTTTTCACAAATTGCGCAAACTTATGATTCTGCTGTAATTCAAAAATCATAAGTGATTTGCGGAAGAATTCGATCGCCTGCTTCTTTTTGCGCAATTGAAGCAGGTTTTCCCCTTTCTGATAATGAAACTCCCCGAATAAATATAGGTATTCGTGCTGCAGGCACAGTGCAAGCCCCTTATCGCAGTATTTCAACGATACAACATAATCTTCGAGAACAGTCAGCACTTTGGCGTAATTGTAGAACAATCGGAGGTAAATCGTGTAATCCTGTACAAATGCCACACCGCTCATATGTTGAATGGCCATGGAGAAAATATCCATCGCTTCTTTGTACCGGCCTTCTTCGCTGTAAATAATACCGATACTGTTTAGTATTTCAATTTCTTTCTCCGTATAATTTTCCGTGCTGACGGCCAATTTCATTGCTTCATTCAGCAGCTCCAGGCTTTTCTCTACATCCTGTTCAAGATAGTACGCGCAGATGCCTTCATGCCAGGCGAGAAACTGCCGATTTTCCCGGTTTTGGAATATCGGGTTATTGCGCTCGGTCTTAATGAGTGCGGACACTTCTTCATAATTCCGCTCCCGGATTAGCTTGCGAATTTGATAGAAAAACTCCTGAACATAGGTGAACTGGGGATTCTCCATTCGATCGAAAAAGTAATCCAGCGTAATCCCCAGTCGTTTGGCGATATAGTAAAGAATTTCGGCGGAGGGAATCACTTCGCCTCTCTCGATTTTGCTGATGAGTGCCTGGGTACAAATGCCTTTTGCCAGCTCCGTCTGTGAGATGTTTAAATACTTCCTAATTTCCCGGACGACTTCTCCAATTCGTTGAATACTCATGCAGCAGCTCCTATATAATTATTTTTATAGCTATGTATGCATTTGCAAGCAAAAGCTCGAAAATGCGTTTTTTTCCCTGAAAATGCCCTTTCAGCCTAAATTCGTAATTAAATGTAATATATTATCATGGAACTAACATATATTTCATATTTCTAAAGGTTGAAAGGAGGGTACTAAAGTGAAGAACAAATTCCTCTCACTAGTCGTTACGGCCCTTATATTTATAAGTATTAGCGGAATTCCGACTACCAAAGAAGTGGATAAAGAATCAGTAAAAAATACTCAGGATACAGTAAATGCTATCCTTCGCCTTCCTTACCAACACTAATTAGTTTCTGGCTGAAGGGAGAGAAAAGAGAAATGAGAAGAAAGTATTCATTGGAGTTTAAGAGGGAAGTAGTTAAAGACGCACTTGTAGAAAAAAGTCTTAGTCTGGTAGCCAGGAAATACAGACTTAACAGCAAGATGATTTATCGTTGGGTACATGAATATAAGCAGGGCAAATTCAGTTCATAGCAAAAAGCATGGGAATACTGCTTTTTCATAGTATCCCCATGCTTTTTTTCGAAAATTTAGAATGAATAAAGAGAGAAGAAAGAAGATCCAGGAAAGAAAAAGGCGAAAGCCTTTTTCTTCCGTAAATCTCAGTTTTTCCTCCCTTCCCCCGTTCAGGCAACCTTTCTTATAACAACCAGATTATTTCACTACAACCCTATACTCTCTCATCCACATATCCACCTGCACCAGATATGCGAAAAATTGCGGCACATTCATCAACTGGCCGAACCAGGGCATATGCACTGAAGCCAGATTCAGACTGGCAAACTCCTTGACGGCTTTCACATTAATGAACGGCAGAATCGGTGACGAGGTGTCATGTAAGACCGCCAGCGCCTTATCGCGTACGGAGGCCAGGTAAGACGGGTTGTGCGTTTTCGGGTAGGGACTCTTGCGCCGCATCAGAACATCGTCCGGCAGTGCACCGCGCAGCGCCTGACGCAGGATGCCTTTCTCCCGCTCGCCGTACGTTTTCATGGACCACGGCACATTCCACATATATTCCACCAATCGGTGATCGCAGAACGGCACCCTTACTTCAAGGCCTACCGCCATGCTCATGCGGTCTTTGCGGTCCAGCAGCGTCGGCATCCAGCGCGTCAGGTTCAGATAGAACATCTCGCGAATGCGTGCATCATGGCCGCTTTCGCCTTGAAGCCGGGGTACTTCATCCAGCGCTTCCTGATAGCGGTCCTTTACGTACGCTTCCAGATCGACCTCCGCATGCAGATCGGATGAGAAAAACTTCGTTTTCTCTCTCAGGTTGCGCGCCCAGGGAAAAGTGGTTGCCGAGAGTGCTTCTTCCCGATGAAACCAGGGATACCCGCCGAACACTTCATCCGCACACTCTCCCGATAAAGCCACTGTCGCTTTTTTCTTGATTTCGCCGCAGAACAGATACAGCGAGCCGTCAATATCGGTCATGCCGGGTAAATCTCTGGCATGAAGCGCCACCGGCAGCGAGTCGATAAGGTGCTGCGTATCAAAATAAATATCGTGGTGTATGGAGGCGAGGTGTTCTGAAACGCGCTTGGCCCAGGGAGCGTCCGCATTTGGTTGAAATTCGTTTGCCCGGAAATGTATGTCATTATCTACGTAATCAACGGAGAAGGTGTGCAGCGGTCCCATTCCCTGCTCTTGAAACGCCTGCGCCGCAAAGGCGGAAATGGCGCTGGAATCAAGTCCGCCGGACAGCAGAGTGCAGACCGGTACATCGGCTACAAGCTGCCGGATGATGCTGTCGCCGAGCAGATGGCGAATCGTATCAATCGTTGTTTCCAGATCGTCCGGATGTGCATGGCTATCCAGTGACCAGTAGCGTTTCGTTTTCATTCCGTGCCGGGTGTGCAGGAGATAGGAGGCCGGCAATAATTCGAAGACATTGTGGAATACGCCGACACCCGGCGTGCGCGCAGGACCCAGGCCAAAGATTTCAGCCAGCCCCTCCTTGGTAATCTCCGGTTTAACGGCAGGATGGGCAAGCAGTGCTTTAATCTCTGATCCAAAAATAAAACTTGAACCCTGCTGGGTATAAAACAACGGCTTTACACCCAGCCGATCGCGGGCAAGAAATACGCTTTCTTCGTTATGTGACCAGATGGCAAATGCGTAAATACCATTCAGCTTCTCCAGACATTCAGGTCCCCATTCGATATAGGAGACAAGCAGTACTTCTGTGTCAGAGGTAGTAGTGAAGCGATAACCGCGTGCTGCCAGTTCGCCGCGCAAGTCGTCCGTATTGTACAATTCCCCGTTATAAACAAGCGTATAGGTCTCACCGCCGTGTGTCCGGCTCATCGGCTGTACGCCGCCCTCGGGGTCGACTACAATCAGGCGGCGGTGGGCGAAGCCGGCATGCCGCGATGTCCAGATTCCTTCACTGTCAGGTCCGCGGGGAACGAGCGTTTCAGCCATCTCTTCAAGGATCGCCCGTTGCCCGGTGAGGTCGGCCTGCCAATCTATCCACCCTGCGATTCCGCACATAATCATCCCTCCACTTCTAATCATAACCCAGTACTACACTATGCCTATGATGTACGAATGGGTGCCTGGCCCGGAAAAAACAGCCCGAGTAACCGGAGGAAAAACGGTCAACACTAGAAGGAGAAGAAGTAAGCCTAACGAGGAGGCGATACGATACAATGGAAAACCAGGGGAAGAAACGGATCGGCCAGGAACCGGCCGATACATCCATGCCGCATCAAATTGATGCGCCGGAGCGAGCAGAGGCGAACCAGAAGTTGAAGCAGCCGTTTACAAATCAATACGGTGTCGTGATCGGAGACAGTTTTTATGATTCAGCCAACTCTCCGCTGAACAACTGGAGCAAGGAGGTAGATCCGGCGATTATGGCCGGAGACGAGTGGGTTCATCCGACCAACGATATCGGATGGAACACGGCGGAGAATCAGGCGCTGCTTGAAGAAGGCTATATTCCGGGAAGCGGCCAATTTATGCACCCAAGCAAGGATGTCAGCTATCGTAACGATTAAAGAAGTGCGGCGGAAGCAATTTTTCCGCCGTATTTTCATTTGGAGGGGAAAGAGGAGAAAGCGGAAGGCCCGATTCAGAAGCAGGAGAAAATGTGGTATGATGAAAGGTAACGTGTATTATATGCTGGTACACTAGTAGCCGAGTAAGGAAGGGAACGTACGTTATGAGCAACGAGTTTCGTGTATGTGATGAATGTAAGATGATTAATATAAAAACATTGGTGCCTCGGCTGAAAGAAATCGATGCGGACGCCGAAGTAGAGCTGGGCTGTCAATCGTACTGCGGAATCGGCTTTAAAAAGCACTTTGCCGTGGTGAATGGCCGCTATTTAACTGCACTTACGGAAGATCAACTGATTGAAAAGGTGAGGAAGCATTTGAAAAAATAAGCCGGACAGGACAGGGGAACATGAATATTTAATACTGCCCCGGACCAGCTGGACAGCAGTATACACAGAAGAAGGCGCGCCTCGTATCCCCTGTGTTTTTGAGATGCGTGGCGCCCTATTTTATGTCTGAACTACATTATATTTCTTTCTTCTTCTCTTTTCTCTTCCGTGCCCCAGAAACGGTTTGCCCAGCGGAATAACAGCATACCCATTCCTAAATATCCGAAGGCCATATTGAAGTAGAACAGGGTCCACCACAGGAATGTAGAGTCTGCACGTGGTGCGCTTAACGGTAGCATTTCCGGCAGCATAATCCACATTGCGACAACGAACGGAACTTGCAGGATTGCCAATGCCTTCTGGCGAAGGCGCCAAAGCAAGAGAGGTGCCACACTTGAAAATACCAGGTTGATAATCAGTAAGTCCATAATTGTTTCCTCCTTCTTTTCTGCTTCCACAGAAGAAAACGCTTCCAAACCTGTTAACAATAAAGTGCGACGGTTGCTGTATGTGGTGTGATAAGAAATCTGTTAATTATATCATACAACATGTGACGGAAAATTGAAATTATTTTGAATAAAATGTGAAATTTAGATTATTCCATGGACAGAAAGGGCTATAGGGATACTTTAATGTTTTAACATGGCATAGTGGTGAGAAGTTTAGAGGTAGGAGGGGGGAAGGTAGAGGCGACCTACGCATGCCCGATGCCTTTGCCTCCCTTTTTTACCTCAACTGCAAAGAGAGGAGAAAATGCTTGGGATGCCGAATACGTATTGATGAATCTTTTTTTGGCAGGGTACGTATATACCCATACTTATAGCTTTGAGGAGGGGTGGGACAAGATGCTGAATAAGTTTCTTGCCAGTTTTGGAATCGGGGCGGCAAGGGTGGACGCCCGCCTGTCTGAATCAAGGGTCTATCCAGGCAGTGAGCTGCAGGGTGAGGTGCATATCGAAGGCGGAAATGTGGAGCAATCCATTTCCCAGATTTATATGTATTTATATACTGAATACTATAAAGAAACGAATGACTCCAGGACAAAGCATAAAGAAGTGCTGGCGTCCTACCGGGTGGCGGATGCTCTGTTGATTAAACCGGGGGAGAAGAAGGTGCTGCCGTTCCAGCTTCGCGTGCCGTACCATGCTCCGATTTCGTTCGGAAGACAGAACGTATACTTGAGTACGGGTCTCGATATCGAGATGGCCGTCGACCCGAAGGATACGGATATTGTGACCGTCCTTCCCGATCCGCTTGTAGACCAGCTGTTTGCGGAGATGGAGGGAATGGGCTTTCGCCATTCACACGACAGCGGCATTTGCGAATATAAGAAGCATATTCATCGGATGGTTCCGTTCGTGCAGGAATTTGAATTTAAGCCTACCGGGTTGTTTCGTAGCGAACTGGATGAGATTGAACTAATCTTTGAGGTGTATCCGGAAGGGGTGGATGTGCTGATGCAGGTGGATAAGCGGGCATCAAGCCTGCGCGGTATCTTCGAAGAAATGCTTGATTTGGATGAACAGTCCGTACGGTTCAGCATCGACCGCCAGCGAGGTGTCGTGCCGGGTGAGCTGGAGATGCGAATCCGTCAGGCGCTCCAACACCGTTAGATGGAGCGTGTAAATAAAAAGCGGGTGAAAGCGTGGCATCGTGGAAAATAGAAGGAAAATGGCTGGAGTATGAAGTGAAGACGGTGGACAGCGGATTGTCTTTAGAGGCGCTGCTGAAAGAGCGCTTGTGCGTTTCAGGGCGCATGCTTCAGCGATTGACAAGAAAAAACGGACTGTTCGTAAACCGGAAACGCCCTTTTCTCAAAAAGAAAATGAAAGCTGGCGATAGAATTCGATTGTTGGTTGCAGATACGCCGGAAACGACGCTTCCGCCTGTAGAAATGAATATCTCCGTGCTATACGAAGATGATGCGGTACTGGTGGTGAACAAGCCGGCCGGAATCCCGGTACATCCGGTGAAAGAAGGCCAGAATTATACGCTGGCTCACGGCATTGCCCATTATTGGCAGCAGCAGGGAAAGCCGCGTGCCGTTAGGCCTGTGCACCGGTTGGATAAAGACACGAGCGGTGCGGTGCTTATCGCAGGCAACTCATTTATTCATCAATTGCTGGATAAGCAGTTGCACGAGCATACGGTTCGCCGCACGTACCTGGCCGTCGTGGAGGGACATCCGGGAGTGGAAGGAGAGACAGGGACAATTGCTGAACCGATTGCCCGTGATCCGCATCATCCGACTCGTCGGCGTGTCCAGGCGGATGGTGACGAAGCGATTACCCGCTATCGGGTCGTGGAACGCTTCTTGCCGGTTCCGGGCATGATAGAGGGCGGGGCATCCCTCATGGAAGTCGAGCTGGAAACAGGGCGTACCCATCAGATACGGGTTCACTTCAGCCATCTGGGTTTTCCGCTTATTGGCGATACGCTGTACGGAGGCGTAAAAGCAGGAGGGATGCGGCGGCAAGCACTGCATGCGGCCTGCCTGGAGTTTGGCCATCCTGTAACAGGAGAGGTGCAGAGTTGCAAGGCGCCTTTGCCGGAAGATTTGGAGCGCTTGTTGAAGCGGCTTCGTCAAACGTAGGAGGAGTGCATATGGCGGAACGTTTACGGGAAGAAAAAGTATTTAAGGACCCTGTACATCGCTATATTCATGTGCGGGATCAGCTTATCTGGGATTTAATCGGCGCAAGCGAATTTCAGCGGCTGCGCCGCATTCGCCAGCTCGGCACTTCTTATGTAACGTTCCACGGCGCGGAGCACAGCCGTTTTAATCATAGTCTCGGCGTTTATGAAATTATGCGCCGGATTCTTGGCCAGTTTGGACGGCGGCTTTCCTTTTCGTTCTCTGAAGAAGAACGGTTGTTGTGCCTGAGTGCGGCGCTCTTGCACGATATCGGCCATGGACCGTATTCGCATTCATTTGAAAAAGTCTTTCATACTGAACATGAGGAGTGGACGCGGCGCATTCTGGTGGGCAATACGCAGGTTAATAAAATCCTGCGCAGCGTCTCGGACGACTTCCCGTGGAAAGTGGCTGCGGTTATCGGAAAGACATACGAGAATCCGCTGGTGACGAGCTTAATTTCAAGCCAGATTGACGCGGATCGGATGGATTATCTGCTACGAGATACGTATTATACGGGGACAAACTACGGTTTTTTCGACATGGAGCGCATTCTTCGCGTACTTCGTCCGCTTGAAGACAAGGTTGTCGTCAAGCATACGGGAATGCATGCGGTCGAAGACTATATCGTAGCTCGTTATCAGATGTACTGGCAGGTATATTTCCATCGTGTTACACGCAGCGCGGAAGTAATCCTGCGCAAAATCTTTGAGAGGGCGCGCGATCTGTACCGGGCCGGTTATACGTTCAACTGGCGACCCGCGCATTTCATTCCGCTGTTCGAACAGAATATTACACTGGAAGAGTACCTGGCGCTTGATGAGCCGACGGTGATGTTTTATATGAACGAATGGTGCAGAGAGAAGGATGAGATTCTGTGCGATTTGTCGCAACGATTTATGAACCGACGGCTCTTTAAGTATGTGGAATACGGTGAGAAAGTCGGCAGTGTAGAATGGAAACGGGAAGTCGATGAGCTATTCCGGTCCGTCGGAATTGACCCGACGTACTATCTGGGAGTGGATTCTCCTTCGGATTTGCCGTATGATGTTTATCGAAGCGGCGATGACGGAGATCGGACACCGATTTATTTATTGATGCCGGACGGCAAGCTGGAAGAGTTGTCGAGGCGTTCCGTTATCGTGGAATCGATTTCGGGCAAACGGAGGTACGATCACAAGCTGTATTATCCACTTGACTTACTCGATGACGGTACGCGCGACCCGAACACCGTTCGGGAGATTAAGCGGCGTCTGCGTGTTCATCAATAAAGGAGGATTTATACGTATGGATATGTTCAAAGGAAAACAGGGCGGATTCAATATCATTAGCAACAAAAACCAGGTGCATGGCGGATATGGCGCAGGCATGATCGATTTGAGCAACGTGTCTTCCATTATCGTGAATGAAGAGGAGGCCGTAATTGATATCGGTGCTCTCCACGCTAAGAGCGCGGTGGAGAAGGGCATAAAATTCTCCATAAATAAAGAAGATGTGCCGAACGGCAAGCGCTACTGGCTCGTCTGGGTGGCGACCGATATGGGAGAGAACGGGGCGTACTATGCAGGAGTGACTGCATGCGAGATGCTAATTGACAGAGAAGCACGCCGGGGCTGGAAGATTCTCGCCGACCATGTTAACAAGATGGACTATGCGATGAAACGCCGGTTTATTCTGGATGGCATGAATGAGAAGGAAAAACAAAATTTGCGTAAGCTTTTAGAAACCCATAAGCCGGAGATGTGGAAAAACTCGCCGGATGAGCTGAAAGAAAAATTAGCCTAATTCAGGTATTTTATCCCAAAAACGCTGATGGAAAAATGAACAGAATGTGAATTTTTTTGCCGCTAATTGATTGCCGCATTACGACTACGCTAAAATGTAAAAGTGTATTATGCACATCTATTACTAGGACACGTAAAAGGGGAAGCGAGTGTCAGGGAACACGTTCTGCTTCCCCTTTTACAAAATTAAGAAGAGACAGGGCCAAAAATATGCCCTGTCTCTCGCTTATGTGCAACAATTCGTTTCCCTGTTCTGTTCCCTTTTTAATTCCAGAACTTTAGCTTATCCCAGAAGGATTCTTCCTGTTTTATCTCTTCTTTGGGTTCCGGTTTCGCTTTCGGCGCTTCGTAGTATTCTTTCGGTTCCGTGCCCGGAATGAAGTACATTAATTCCTGTTGCTTTGAATCCTGGCTTGCCAGTTTATCGCTGGCCGTGTCAACATACATCGGGACGACACCCGGCGGAACGGGAAAGACGGCGGCTGGTTTCCCGGCAAGTGCCTGTTCAATGAAGTCGGCCCAGATGGGTGCGGCCTGTCGCGCGTCAGCAAAACTATCAATCTTACGGTTATCATCGTACCCTACCCACACGGCCGCAGCCAACTGCGGTGTAAACCCGCCCAACCATGCGTCGTAATCGGTCGTACCCGTTTTCCCGGCAACCGGCCGGTGCAACTGAGAGTGTACCCGTTGCCCGGTTCCGCCCGGTTCAAATACTTTCTCCATCATATGCGTCAGCAGAAAGGCGTTTTCCCGGCTAACGACCTGTTGTATCTCGGGCTTAGTTTCTACCAGCGGATTGCCTTCACGGTCCAGGATGCGCACGATGGCGAGCGGCTCCGCTTTCTGACCCTGGTTTGCGATGGTCGCAAACATGCGCGCCATCTCCAACGGCATGACGGGATTGCTGCCAAGCGCAAGTGAAGGCAATGGCTGAAGCGGCGAATTTATCCCCAGGCGTTTGGCCATATTCAACATCTTGTCCGGCCCAATGGTTAGGTGGGTCTGTACAGCATAAATATTATCTGATCGGGCAATCGCCTGCCCCATCGTAATGTAGTCATACAGATACTGGTCACCGTAATTTTTTGGAATATACGTTTCGTTATTACCAAATGTGAAAACGGTCGGTTCGCTTTTAATTTTTGTTAGCGGTGTGAACCCGTTTTCCAACGCGGCCAGATAGAGTGCAGGCTTCAAAGACGAACCGGGCTGGCGACGGGCCAAAACTCGATTGAATTGGCTCTCTTTGTAGTCGCGTCCTCCGATCATGGCGCGGATATACCCGGTCTGCGGTTCGATGGCTATAAGTGCAGCCTGCAGTTGACGGTCTTTCGGCAGATATTTTTGCACCGCTGCTTCTGCTTTTTGCTGCATGACAGGATCTAGCGTAGTGTAAATGCTCAGGCCGCCATGCTCTATTGTATCCTCATCGATCCCATACTTTTCTTTTGCCACCTTAACCACATAATCACGGAAATAGGGCGCGATTGTTTTGCCTTTCATATCATCAGGCGAGGCCAGTTTAAGCGGCTCGGCGAACGCTTCATTCGCCTGCTGACGCGTGATATAGTGTTCGCTTACCATTGCATTTAGCACGATACGCTGGCGATCCTTTGCTGCCTTCATATTGAGGAACGGCGAGAAAAAGCGCGGACCTTTGGGTATTCCGGCCAGCATGCTGGCTTCGGCCAGCGTTAATTCGCTTGCGTTTTTGCCGAAGTATGTTTTTGCCGCCGCCTGAATGCCGTACGCTGCATGCCCATAGTAGATTTGATTCAGATACAATTCCAGTAGCTCCGGCTTGGTGTAATTCAGCTCCAGTTGGATGGCCAGCATCGCTTCCTTGTATTTTCGCGTCCATGTTTTGTCATGGTTCAGGTACAGGTTGCGAGCGAGCTGCATCGTAATCGTGCTCGCGCCTTCCCGCTTGGACATGTGGCGCAAATCTGTCAGTGCGGCTCCGGCGATGCGTTTAATATCGAAGCCTGCATGCTCATAGAATTTCCGGTCTTCGATGGCAACAGACGCCTGCTGCATGTACTTTGGAATTTGCGCAAGCGGCAGGAAGACGCGGTTTTCTCCTTTATAAAGCGTAGCGATAACCGTATTATCGGCACCGTAGATGGTTGTGGTTTCGTTTATATCCGTTTTTGGCAGGGGTTGGGAACGAAGATAAAGAATAAATAATGAAAGCAACGCCGCAAGAATGAGCAGTGCGATAAGCAGCCAGCGCACTGTTTTACCGGCGATTCGCAACCAGCGGATTAGCTGATCCTCCTGTTTGATTTCCATTGTGAAGACCTCCCTATGCCTTCTACTATCTTGCAGTATCAGTATGGGGAAATCTAGCAAAATCTATACGCAGAGAAAAATGAGAGGACAAAAGACAAAACGCGAGGGTAGAGACGGAATAAACCGTGAGGGTGCGGACGAAGGCGTCCCGGTTTCCCGAAAAGAAAAACCATGCTCGAGAACCTTTTGGTTTCAGGCAATGGTTTCTATTATTATCTGGCATGAATCCAGGCTGCAATATCATCGATGACATAAGAAGGAACGTTAGCCGGATTGAAATATTCCTCCGGGTTGCTTATCTGACCTTCGCCTTCCGTGAAGAAATGGTTTAGCTTCGGATAAAGCTTATACGCTACGTTGTCCCGATGTGCCAGCGTTTCTTTCCAAAGTGTAAATTCAGTTTTTGCCGGTACCTGATAGTCGCGCTCTCCCTGGAGAATGAGCAGCGGCTTGGTTTGCTCCTTTGCCATATCGGCCGCTTTAATATTGCGAATGGAATCCCAGAACATCGGCTGTCTGAACGTAAACTCTTTCGGCGGATTTTTGCCGGAGAAGTTCGGGTCTTTAAGCAGCTCGATCTGCTTTTTCATCAGTTCGAGGTGGTCTTTCGGCAGCTGTCCGATGGAAGCCAGATACTCGAACTGATCGAGCATAATATCGGGCAGCGTGCGGGCCGGTCCGGCCAATAAGATGCCGCCGGCAATCGGTTTATCGGCCCCTTTCGACAAAATCTGCGGCAGCATTAGGCCGCCTTGGCTGTGACCAAGCACATAGATCTGGTTTGTATCGATGTTTGCCGTTTTTGCAAGCAAGTCAACTGCGTGAAGGGCGTCCTCCGTTGTTTCTTTATCTACCGTGTGCGCAGGATCGAACATTGTTTTGGCTGCATGCTCGAAGGTGCGTTTATTGTAGCGCAGCACGGCGATATTTTGTGAGGCCAGTCCATGCGCCAGGTCGCGGAACGGCTTCAAGGCAAAGGCGGTTTCATCCTGGTCAAGCGGCCCGGATCCTTGGACGAGAATAACAGCCGGGAACGGCCCTTCCCCTTTCGGCATAGTTAGCGTGCCGGGAAGCGCAAAGGTACCTTCTCCGATAATCACTTCTTTTTCTGTGAAGGTGTCAGGCTTGCTGTATGTAGGTTCTTCCGCGATTTTCTGCGCCGGAGGAAGAAAAAGGACACTGAAATCGTCGATTTGACCCTGTCTGTTCAGGCTTACCGTGAGCGGCACGGTGGCTTTTTCGAAGACAAGCGGAATTTCTACGCTTGTATGGACAGCATTTTTGCTTTTCAGTTTGGCGTCTCCGATGTGTTTCAAAGCACCTGCTTGCATTTGTTGGGGCAGGGCGGTCCAGTATCCCTCCATTCTTTTTTCGTCCACTACCTTAAGCAGAGCGGGGGAGAAGTTTCGGACGGCTTTATCGAACTGTCCTTTTTCTATCGCTTCGATGAAAGCGTCTGCCGTTTTCAGACTTTCTTTTTCCACTTTTTTGGCGGTAAGTTTCTCCAGCAGAAGAGAAGGATGGACCATTAGCTTGCCGCCTATCATTTCCGCTTTTCGCGGCAGCGATAAAGCTTCGCCATTAACAGTAATCTGATCGCTGTTTTGCGTCACAACGATCGTAACGTCTCCCAGCGTAACCGTGGCGGTATGGGTTTTCGGATTCCAGGCTATCGCTGCACCTGTTTCCTGAACTATTGTTCGCAGGGGAGCAAGCGATTCTTGTGGCGGCCCGGAAGCGGATGCAAGCGACGGGATGCTAAGCGCGGCTGTCAGAGAGGCGGCAAGTACCTTTTTCTTCAATGAATTCACAGGTAAATTCCTCCTTGTTACAAAATGGATACATAAGGTTATACGAAGAAAAAATGTAAAAGTTTGATTATTTTTAATGTAATTTGCCTGGAGAGAGGGAGGAGTATTGGGCAGGATAAAAATGAGTGCTTGATTTTTAGGATAAGTCCTATATAATTTACTTGTTTTGAAAGTATTGCAGCAAACGTCAATTGCGGAAAATATTGATTTTTACACAAAGTAAGGCATGTGAAAGGAGACTGGGAAACATGGGTGGATTCTGGTTCACGGAGAAACAAACCGAGAACTTCGGCATTACGATTAAAGTCAACAAAACTTTACATACAGAACAAACCGAATTCCAAAAGCTTGATATGGTGGAAACGGAAGAGTTCGGCAACATGCTGTTCCTCGACGGTATGGTTATGACATCGCAAAAAGACGAATTCGTCTACCATGAAATGGTGGCGCACCCGATTCTCAACACGCATCCGAATCCGGAAAACGTGCTGGTAGTCGGTGGCGGAGACGGCGGCGTTATTCGCGAAATCATGAAGCACGACAAAGTAAAGAAAGCTACGCTGGTGGAAATCGACGGCAAAGTTATCGAGTACTCCAAGAAATATCTCCCGGAGATCGCAGGCGAGCTTGATAACCCGCGTGTGGAAGTAAAAGTGGACGACGGCTTCATGCATATCGTAAAAAGCAAAAACCAATACGATGTTATCATGGTTGATTCTACAGAGCCCGTAGGTCCGGCGGCTCCACTGTTCGAGCGCGGTTTCTATCAAGGCATCTATGAAGCGCTGAAAGAAGACGGCATGTTCGTGGCGCAGACAGATAACCCCTGGTTCAAAGCAGATCTGATTCGCAAAGTGAACAAAGATATTAAAGAAATCTTCCCGATTGCCAAAGCGTACATTGCCAATATCCCGACATATCCGAGCGGTATGTGGGTTTTCCAAATCGGTTCGAAGAAATACGATCCGGAAGCGGTGGACGTACATAGCATTCCGGAGCGCGAGACGAAATACTACACACCGCGTTTGCATCACGCGGCGTTTGTGCTTCCAAAATTTGTGGAAGACTTAGTGAAATAAGGAGGGCCCACCGTGCATTTTTTTAACCCATCTTACAGCGGCCACGCATTTATTGAGGCACAGAGCACATATGAAGATGCGAAAGCGGTCATTTATGGTATGCCGATGGACTGGACGACCAGCTTTCGTCCCGGCACACGTTTCGGCCCGACACGGATCCGGGAAGTATCGATCAACTTAGAAACCTACAGCCCATATGCGGATCGTGAGCTTGAAGAAGTCGCTTTTTTTGATGCGGGTGACATTCCGCTTCCATTCGGAAGCGCACAGCGCAGCCTGGACGCAATCGAGGAATACGTACGCAAGATTGTGGCGGACGGCAAGTTCCCGATCGGCCTCGGCGGCGAGCATCTGGTGAGCCTGGCGCCCATTAAGGTCATGGCGGAGAAATATCCGGATCTTGTAGTGGTGCATATTGATGCACATACAGATTTGCGCGAGGAGATGGAAGGCGAAGCGCTTTTCCACTCTGCGGTTATCCGCCGTGCGCTTGATTATGTAAGACCGGAGAACGTATACCAGTTCGGTATTCGTTCCGGCTTGAAGGAAGAATTTGAATTTGCGAAGGAGCGTATGCACCTGCATAAATTCAAAGTGATTGAGCCGCTCAAGGAATGTCTGGAAGAGCTGAAGGGCCGCCCGGTATATGTCACATACGATATTGACGCGATAGATCCGGCATTCGCTCCGGGCACGGGCACGGCTGAACCGGGCGGAATTACATCTACGGAAGCGATCGAATCCATCTACCTTCTTTCCCGGCTGAACGTTGTCGGCTTTGACCTCGTAGAAGTAGCGCCGGTGCTGGATCAGTCCGAGAGAACGCAGATTCTTGCATCCAAGATGATTCGTGAAGTTATTTTGACGATGGTGAAATAGGGAATAAATAGAGGGAGTGCGGCCTGTGAATAAGCTGCACTCTTTCTTTTTTCCTTATTTTCACAGAAAACCACCATGGCTTTTCGCCCGCAACCCGGACATGAAAATGACGGGAAGGGCGGCTGCCTTTTGTGGTACGAAGGAAAAGAGAGAAAAGAACGAGCTCGGCTTGCGCCTTCTTGACCGTATCTCGTAGAATAAAGAGATAACGATAATTGAACTTTTCAGGTGATAGAATTGGGTAAACCCCCCGTACAGGAAGTCAACATCGAGTTAACCAGTAAATTCGCCATCAAAATCGCTCCTCCCGACATACATAAGGCCGCCTATTCCGGGCAGCTTCATTTCATGAACGGAACCTGGTACATAAAATATGTCGAGCAGGAAGAAGAAGGGCAGACGAATGCGACCGTCAAAGTGAAGGAGGACGAAATCGTCGTCATCCGCAACGGAGTCGTGTCGATGCGTCAGTCGTACCGTCCCGGCGTAAAAACGAGTGGTTCGTACACCAGTGCGGCCGGAGTGATGCAGATGGATACCGATACGAAGGACATGCGGCTTCATTATGATGAAGATGGCTATCTCTCGGAGGCGGTCTGGGTGTACGATTTGTATTTGAATGAACAAAAAATCGGGCGGTATACGGTGCAGTGCCGGCTTACCCGCCTACAACGCAGCATACATTGAGGAGGATTATTGTGAGTGTAGTAGAACAAACCAAAAGTAAGATTGTCGATCAAATTAAGCAGGCGGTCGTGGCAGCGGGGATTGTCGAAGCGGAACAAATCCCCGATTTCGTGCTCGAGCTTCCGAAAGACAAGCAGCACGGCGACTATGCGACCAACGTGGCCATGCAGCTAACGCGAATTGCCCGCAGAAATCCTCGCCAGATTGCAGAAGAGATTGTAGCCAAGTTCGATAAACAGGCGGCCAGCATTTCCAAAATCGAAATCGCCGGCCCCGGCTTTATCAACTTCTACATGGATAACAGCTATTTGACAGAAGTAATTGGACAAGTGATTGAGGCGGGTGAAAATTACGGCCGTACAAATGCGGGAAAACAGAAGAAAGTACAGGTTGAGTTTGTCAGTGCCAACCCGACGGGAAGTCTGCACCTGGGCCACGCACGTGGTGCGGCATTCGGTGATGCGCTGTGCAATGTGCTGGATATGGCAGGGTATGATGTATCACGTGAGTACTACATCAATGACGCCGGAAATCAAATCGTAAACCTGGCTCGTTCTCTGGAAGCGCGCTATTTCCAGGCGCTTGGCCAGGATGCGGAGATGCCGGAAGACGGGTACTACGGTCAGGACATTATTGACTTTGGGAAAGAGTTGGCCGAAAAAGACGGCGATAAATACGCCAAAATGGATCCGGAGGAGCGCTTTGTATTCTTCCGCAACTGGGGCCGCGACAAAGAACTGGAGAAAATTAAGAAGGATCTTGCCGATTTCCGCGTGAAGTTCGACGAGTGGTTCAGCGAAACATCGCTGTATGAAACGAATGCGGTAGAACAAATTGTGGAAAAGCTGCGTGAAAAGGGCTATGTATACGAAAAAGACGGTGCGACCTGGCTTCGTTCCACCGATTTTGGCGATGACAAGGACCGCGTACTGATTAAGCAGGATGGTACATACACCTACCTGACGCCGGACATTGCCTACCACGAAAACAAATTCAGCCGCGGCTTCGAACAGTTAATCAACATCTGGGGCGCTGATCACCACGGCTATATTCCCCGGATGAAAGCGGCGATGCAGTGTCTGGGGCATAATCCAGAGCAGTTGCAAGTGCTGATTAATCAGATGGTGAGCCTGTATCAGGGCGGGGAAAAAGTGAAAATGTCCAAGCGTACCGGTAAAGCCGTTACGATGCGTGACCTGATGGAAGAGGTAGGCACGGACGCGACGCGTTACTTCTTCACAATGCGCAGCCAGGATGCGCACCTGGACTTTGATATGGACCTTGCGGTGTCGAAGTCAAACGAGAACCCGGTATTTTATGTACAGTATGCGCATGCACGTATTTGCAGTATTTTCCGCCAGGCTGACGAACAGGGGATTGCATTCGATGTGGCAAAAGCGGATTTTAGCCGTATGCAAAGCGAAAAAGAGATTGACCTGCTAAAGCATCTGGGCGAGTTCCCTCAGGAAGTGGCAGGCGCAGCGGAAATGCTGGCTCCGCACCGTGTTGTGCGTTATGTGCATGAGCTTGCATCTCTATTACACAGCTTCTATAATGCAGAGCGTGTCATTACCGAAGATGAGGGGCTCACTCATGCTCGTCTTGGTTTAATGAGAGCGGTACAAATTACGCTGGTGAACGCGCTTCGTTTGATTGGTGTTTCCGCACCGGAGCGTATGTAGTAAATAAATATAGGGGAACTGACGGGCGGTTTCTCTCTTCCCTGGTGGGACAGCTTACTTAGAGTAGGCTGTCTCTTTTTTTATGGTATAGGAAAGTATATGTCACTTTACAGTGATAAAGCAATATACACTTTCCCTCTGTTAGTAAGCGAGAAAAAACTCGCGAGGCGTGCGCCAAACGTTATTTTTTCCATGTGGAGCGTGTGACACGGAGGGCGAGAAAGACCGGCAACACCCGCGAGTTTTTCTCATTGTTGTATAAATTTACTTTGATCTTTCGACATCTGTTCGGTGGCATGGGGATTGGATGGTCGGAAAGATGGATTTATACTTGCAGGCGATTTAAGGCTAAATTTTGAAGAAATATAGGCATATAGTTGCAATTATTATTTTTGTGTGATACAAAAGTACTACATGATGGAAAGTAAATAAAGTTAAGTAAAGAGAAAAGGAGGAGATGCGAAGGTGAAATGGACAATCGGAAAAAAGATTATTTTATGTATGCTTGTCAGCATATTCGGATTATCAGGAATTTTATCATGGATTAGCTACGTCACGACGAGAAATAATTTGATCGAAAGTATTGATAAAAAGCTTGTATCCGATCTTCAACTTGGCTATAAATACATCGATACAAAAATGCCGGGGGAATGGAAGATCATAAACAATGAATTGTACAAGGGAGAGGTGAAAATAAACAACAACTTCGAAATCGTGGATGAGATCGGGGCTATGACGGAAGGAAATACGGTGACGATTTTCCAGAATAACACACGTGTTGCCACAAACGTTAAAACAGAATCGGGGCAGCGGGCAGTTAACACAAAGGTTGCGCCGGAAGTCGAAGAGATTGTGTTAAAACAAAAGAAGCGTTACATCGGGCAGGCCAATGTAGTAGGAAAAATCAATCAGGCCGCCTATGAGCCGATCCTTGATGCGCAGGGCAACGCTATCGGAATCTGGTACACAGGCGTTCCGGAAGAGCCGTATCAAAAGCTGGCAGAGAAAGCCGCCCTGCAAAATATCTTTGCCGCACTCGCAGCTGCGGTCATTTTTTCAGCCGCCTTTTTTCTGTTCATCAAACGAACCCTTCTCATTCCGTTACGGAAACTTCGCGATTCCGCCCATGAAATTGCGAATTACAATCTGACTGCGAAGCTGTTCAATCCAAAGAAGAAAGATGAAATTGCGGAACTGGGCGTAGCCTTTCAGATGATGAACAAAAATCTGACGCGTATTGTACACAATGTTATGCGGGGTGCCAATCAGGCAGCTGAAGCGTCCCATGAACTGTCGGAAGCGGCCCATCAAACCGGGGAATCGTCTACCCAGATGGCGATAACTGTGAACGAGATCGCGGAAGGGGCAGGCAAGCAGGCTGAACAGGCAACGGACATTCTCAAAAACATGGAAGAGGCAGTAAAGCAGACTGAGCAGGGAACACGATATGTAGAACAGACAAAAGAGAACGCACTACAAGCAACCCGGGCAGCACACGAAGGAGAAAAAGCCATTAACGAAGCAATTAAACATTTAAGTTCTGTAACAAAAACCGTGGCGTTTGCCACCGATTCCATCCAGAAGCTGGGCAGGCGCTCGGATGAGATTGGCGGCATTATTACTGTTATTACGGATATTTCAAACCAGACCAACCTTCTGGCCCTGAATGCGGCCATTGAAGCGGCCCGCGCGGGAGAAGCGGGCAAGGGATTTGCGGTAGTGGCCGATGAAGTGCGGAAGCTGGCCGAGCAATC